>NZ_JBWKPM010000004.1:0-258095 GCF_059418245.1 Roseateles sp. GW821-FHT09B06
CGGTTGAGGGTCTCTGCACTATGGCCAGCTCCCTACCTTCTTTGGAGACGGTGTTGCACTTACCTTGCCAAACCGCGGAGTCCATCCCATCATTGGAGCGGACCGCCTTCGGCGGCCGTTAAATTCAGGCGTTGGATGCCCCAGACTCGCCGGGGCAGGATCAAATGATCCCGTCCCATCCCTGATTTGCCTTGCGGAACGCGTTACGTAGCCCTTCCTGCTGCTCCAGCGGCAGCGGCCCGCGCGCCAGCGCTTCAAGATTGCGCCGCAGATTCGCCAGCTTGGTCGTGCCCACCAGCACCGAACTGACGCCTGGTTGAAAAGCGGCAAAGCGCAGCGCCAGCTCGTTCCAGTCCAGGCCATGCGGGGCTATGCCCATGGCCTTCCAGCGATCCCAGTAATGACCCTCGGCGAAGTCGCCGGGCCGCTCGCTGTATCGCCAGACATTGCTGGCCAGCGGGCGTTTGGCCAGCAGGGCCAGGCCTTGCTCGGCGGCGCGCGGCAGGCGCGCGTCCAGGATGCCCTGGTCGCAAATGCTGACCGAGGCCTGCAGCACCTGGAAGGCGCCGCAGGCTATCGCGAAGTCCAGCGCCTCGTTCTCGCCGGAGTAGGCGGCCAGGCGGACCTTGCCCTCGCGCTGCATGCGGGTCAGCGCCTCGATGATCTCGCCGCGCTGCAGCAGTTCCAGCGGGCAGGAATGGAAATGCACGATGTCCAGCACCTCCGTCTTCATCACCCGCAGCGCGCGCTCGACGCCGCCGACGATGCAGTCGTAGGTCCAGTCCGGCACGCCTTCGACGCCGTAGCCGACCTTGGTGGAGAGCAGGAACTCGCTGCGCCGGTGCGCCAGGTGGCGGCCGATCCGTTCTTCCGACAGGCCGTAGCTGCGCGCGGTGTCGATCAGCGTGATGCCCAGGTCCAGCACCTCGTTCAGCAGCCGCCCGGCGTCGTCTTCGCTCGTGCGCTCGTCGTTGATGTGCATCGCGCCGAAGCCCAGCAGCGAAGTCTGCAGGCCCGTGCGGCCCAGGGGTCTCATTTCCATGGCAGTAGTACGCGGCCGGAGAGGGCCGGGATGTCGAGTTCGAGGTAACCCTGGCGGGCCTGATGGGGGCTGCCGTCCAGCGCATCGGTGAAGCGGGCGCCTTGCAGATCGCGGGGCAGCGGGATGCGCACGCGGCGCGGCTGCTCGGCGTTGTTCATCGCGACCAGCGCGACCTTGTCGTCGTCGCGGCGCAGCAGCACGATCGCATGCGCGTCCAGCAGCAGCGGCGCCTCCAGCGAGCCACGGCGCAACGCCGGCAGCTCGTGGCGCAGCGTCGTCAGCCGCTGGACCGCGGCGCGCAGCGCCAGGTCGGGCTGGCCGCCCTCGTCGGCCCAGGGGTAGGGCGCGCGGTTGTACGGGTCCTCGCCGCCGCTGACGCCGACCTCGTCGCCGTAGTAGATCGTCGGCGCGCCGGGGTAGCTCATCTGGAAGAACATCGCCAGCAGCAGGCGGCGCTTGGTCTCGGCGAGCTTGGCTTGATCGCCATCGTCGCTCAAGCCGACGCCGGGCCGCCCCAAGGCGGCTTGATCCCCTCGGGGAATGGTCCCCGCGTCGCGGGGACCCGGGGGCTCCCTGTACCCCAGGTGATGCAGGGCACGCGGCTGGTCGTGGCTGGACAGCAGGTTCATCATCGCGTCCAGCGCGGGGCGCGGGTAGGCCTCGCGCAGCAGCTCCAGGTTCTGGTAGAGCCGGTCGGCGCGGCCGCCGGCGGCGTAGTCCAGCACCGTGTTGCGGAAGATGTAGTTCATCGCCGAGTCGAAGCCGTCGCCGAGGAAATACTTGCTGGCGTCGAACCAGGTCTCGGCCACGGTCAGCGCGTCGGGCTTGTGGGCCTTGAGCGCGGCACGCCACTCGCGCCAGAAATCGTCCGGCACCCAGGGCGCGACGTCCATGCGCCAGCCGGCCGCGCCGCGGTCCAGCCAGAACCTGGTCACCGAGTCGGCGTTGCCATAGGCGAAGGCGCGGAAGGCCGGGCTGGCCTTGTCGATCTCCGGCAGGTCCTTGATGCCGACCCAGCCCTGGTACTGGTCGCTGGGGTCGGGCTTGCCGGGATCCAGCTTGAACCAGCTCGCGTAGGGCGAGGCGGGGTTGAGCTTGCCGCCGTCGAAGGCGCCGCCGACGGGGAAGTTGTTAAAACGGTTGAAGTAGGGCGAGTCGCTGCCGACATGGTTCAACGAGGTATCGGGGATCACGCGCATGCCGCGCTTGGCGGCCTCAAACGTCAGGCGCTCGAAGTCGGCATTGCTGCCGAAGACCGGGTCGACCTGCAGGTAGTCGGCGGTGTCGTACTTGTGGTTGCTGGCGGCGCGGAAGATCGGCGTCAGGTACAGGGTGTTGGCGCCCAGGGCGCGGATCTCGTCGAGCTTCTGGATGATGCCCTCCAGGTCGCCACCGAAGAAGTCGTTGTTGTAGACGGCGTCGGAGCCGTCGCCGCTGTTCGGCTTGTAGGGGCGCTCCGTCCACCTGGCATGCAGCTCGATGCCCTGATCCTGGTAGCGCTCGCGGCCGGGCTGCGGGTCGTTGCGCTTGTCGCCGTTGCGGAAGCGCTCGGGGAAGACATGGTAATAGACGATGTCGCGCGCCCAGGCCGGCACCCGGAAACCGGCGGCATGGACGGTCTGGCGGTAGCGGCGGATGCGTTGCTTGGCCGACTCGGGTTTCTCGGTGGCCAGGCCCAGGCCCATCGAGCCCTTCTCGCGGGTCCAGAAGATGCTGTCCCGGTTGTTCTGGTAGACGTAGGTTTTGGCGCCGACCTTGGCCTCGAAGTAGTAGCCGTAGATGGCCTTGGCGCCGAAGCGATAGCTGGCATGGAAGCCTTTTTTGCCCTTCACGTCGCGCCGCATCGGCACGCGGGCCACCGGCAGGTACTCCAGCAGCTCCTGGTTGCCTTCCAGCCGGCGCTGCTCGATCACCAGGGTCGCGCTCTCGACGCCGGGCGCGGCATGGAGGTGGAAGTCGACGCTGGTGTTCTCGGTGATCGCGCCATAAGGCTTCTTGAACTCGGCCAGGCGGGAGTCGAAGCGCAGGCTGCGCGCCAGCGGATCCGGTAGCGGCGGCTCGGGCTGCTCGGCGCTGGGTCTACGTCCGGGGCAGGCGGCGATGTCCAGGCGGGGGCTCTTGAACGTTAGGCAGTAGAGCCCGGGCTCGAAGCGGCGCTGCAGCGCGGCGCCCTTGAGCGCCAGCGCGTCGGTGTTGTTGACGCCACCCCAGTCCGCATCGGCCGACCAGTCCTCGTCGGCGATCTTGAAGCTGTGCTCGCCCTCCAACCGCGCCACCAGCTCATGGCGGTCGCAGCGCCAGCGGAACTGGTGCGCGTCCAGCGCCGCCCAGTTGTTCATCGTGCCGCGCAGGAACAGCTCGCGGCCCTGCAAGGGCGCGGGTTGGCAGTCGCGTGCCAGAGCGCCCAGCGGCACCGGCAGCGCCGCCAGCAGCAAGGCACTACACATTGAAGGTTTTCGATGAGGCATGAAGTCGCGGACGAAAGCAGTGCGCCGCCCGATCGCGCGGAGCCCGAGGATCCGGCTCTGCCGGGCCTGCGGGCTCGCCCCCTTGAGGGGGCACGCGAAGCGTGTAGGGGGTGGTCAACCTTTGACGCCACCGGCGGTGAGGCCCGAGACGATCCAGCGCTGCGCGATCAGGAATACCGCGGTGATCGGCAGCCCCGACAGCACGGCCGCGGCGGCGAAGTCGCCCCACAGGAAGCGCTGGTCGTGCAGGAAATACTTGGAGCCGACGGCCAGCGTGAGGTTGGCCTCCTCGCGCAGCAGCACCGAGGCGACCGGGTACTCGATGATGGTGCCGATGAAGGCCAGCACGAACACCACCATCAGGATCGGCACCGCCATCGGCAGCAGCACCAGGCGGAAGGCCTGCCAGTGGCTGGCGCCGTCGACCTTGGCGTTCTCCTCGATCTCGACCGGGATGGTCTCGAAGTAGCCCTTGATGGTCCAGATATGCGTCGCGACGCCGCCCAGGTAGGCCACCACCAGGCCGGCATGGGTCTCGATGCCCAGCGCCGGCACGAAGTTGCCCAGGGTCTCGAAGATCGCGTAGATCGCGACCAGCGCGAGCACCGGCGGGAACATCTGCAGCAGCAGCATGCTGTTCAGGATGGGCTGCTGGAAGCGAAAGCGCAGGCGCGCGAAGCCATAGGCCGCGGTGGTGGAGATCGCGACGATCGCGCAGGCCGAGATCGTCGCCACCTTGACCGAGTTCCACAGCCAGGCCAGCACCGGGAAGGGCGGTGCCACCTGGCTGCCGTCCGCAGCCTGGTAGGGGATGCCCAGCGCGAGCTGCCAATGCTCCAGGCTGATCTCGCTCGGGATCAGGCTGCCGGTGGCGAAATTGCCGGGCCGCAGCGAGATCGACACCACCGCCAGCAGCGGGAACAGGGTGATCGCCAGGAACACCCACAAGAGCGCATGCGCGGCGAAGACGCGCCAGCGGGCCTGCTTGCCTCGGACGATGGCCATGTATCAGTCCTTACGAGTTGGCCTTGCGCATCAGGCGCAGGTTGATCAGCGACATCGCCGCGACCAGGATGAAGATCAGGGTCGAGATCGCGGCCGCCAGGCCGAAGTCCGAGCCCGAGTCGCGGAAGGCGATGCGGTAGGTGTAGCTGACCAGGATGTCGGTCTGGCCCGCCGGGATCTTGGTCGAGAGGTAGTCCGGCCGGCCGTCGGTCAGCAGCGCGATCAGCACGAAGTTGTTGAAATTGAAGGCGAAGGCCGAGACCAGCAGCGGCGCCAGCGGCTTGATGATCAGCGGCGCGGTGATCTTGCAGAAGTTGGTCAGCGGGCCGGCGCCGGCGATGGCCGAGGCCTCGTAGAGATCGGCGGGGATGGCCTTCAGGAGGCCGGCGCACAGGATCATGATGTAGGGATAGCCCAGCCAGACGTTGACGATCACGAGCATCGTCTTGGCCAGCAGCGGATCGGCGAACCAGGCCGGCTTGACGCCCAGCAGCGCGTCGAGGATGGCGTTGATCTCGCCGAAGTTCTGGTTGAACAGGCCCTTGAACACCAGGATCGAGATGAAGCCCGGCACCGCATAGGGCAGGAAGAGCAGGGTGCGGTAGGTGGCGCGGTACCTCAGGTCTTCCCAGTTCAGCAGCACGGCCAGCAGCATGCCGATCGCGGTGGCGAAGAGCACGGTCAGCGCCGAGAACAGCACGGTCCAGGCGAAGATCGAGAGGAAAGGCCCGCGGAACTCGGCGTCCAGCACCATGCGGGCATAGTTCTTCCAGCCCACATTGACCTTGTAGCCGGGCTGCAGGGTCTCGCCGGAGGCGCTCTCGTAATAGCCGGTCTCGGCGTTGGGGCGGAAGACCTGGCCATCGGATACGCGCTTCAGGCCACCATCCGGCCGGGCCTCGTAGTGCGGGCGGATCGGGCCGAATTCGCGCAGGCCCAGGTAGTGCAGGGCGTCTTCCTGCGCCGCCGCGCCGGGCGGGCGCAGCTCCAGCCGCTGCAGTGCCTCGCGGTGCCGTACCAGCTCGCGCAGCGGCAGCGCCTCGCCCAGCGCGACGCCATCGGCCGGCGCCAGCGCGATCGGCGCCTTCGGCTCGCGGCGCAGCGCCAGCGGCGGCGAGACCCATTGCGCTTGGCCTTGCGCATCGAGCAGTGCGAGGCGGTACTCGCCGCGGCCTTTTTCGGCATGCAGGGTGAAAGCCCGCACCTGCTCCTCCACCGCGTCATGCTGGTCCAGCAGGTATTCGCGCACCCGCTCCTGGCTCAGCAGATGGGCCGAGGAGTAGTTGGTGAAGCCGATCTGCGTCGTGTAGAGCAGCGGGAAGGCGATGAAGAGCAGCATGCCCGCCACCCCGGGGAACAGGTAGCGGTAGGCATAGGAAAGGCCGGCGCGGCTCAGGTAGATGTAGAAGCCGGCGGCGAACAGGGTCAGCGCGCCCAGCGCCCAGCCGGCCTGGCCGGCGATGTAGATGTTGAACACCAGGTAGAGCGCGGCCAGCATCAGCAGCGCCACCAGCGGCCAGTAGAGCGCGCGGGCGAGGCGCTGCAGCGCGCCGGGCGGCTGCACCGTGTAGGCGCCACGGCCCAGCGGCGAATCGGCGAGCGTCGCGGCCAGGGTCGAGGAGGAAGCGGTCGTGGCGTTCATGTCTTGATCCAGCGGGTACCGCAGATCCGGCTTTGCCGGGCTGCCGGTGCCGCCCCCTCGAGGGGGCGTGCGGAGCGCGTAGGGGGTGGGCTCATTTCAGCAGCATGCGGGCGGCGGCGCCGTCGAGGGCATCTTTCGGCGATTGCAGACCGTTGGTGATGGCCTCCAGCGCCGCGTCCATCGCGGTCCAGAAGCGGCCGACCTCGGGGATGTTGGGGATGGGCTGGCCGGCGCGGGCGTTCTCCATGCTGGCCTTGATCAGCGGGTTGGCCGCCAGCTCGGCATAGAAGGCCTTGTTGGCCGGCACGCCGAGCGGCACGTCGGCGTCCAGCACCTTCAGCGCTGCCGGGCGCATCAGGTGGTTCTCGATGAACTCGCGCGCCACGTCCTTCAGCTTGGACGGTGCGGCGATCATGCAGCCCAGCACGCCGACAAAGGGCTTGGAGGGCTTGCCGGCCACCGCGGCCGGGATAGCCGCGACGCCGAAATCGATCTTGGCGCGGCGGGCGTTCTCCCAGGCCCAGGCGCCGGAGATCATCATCGCCACCTCGCCGCGCGCGAAGCCGGTCTCCATCTCGGAGTAGCGCGCGCCGCGCGGCATGTGGCCCTCCTTGATCAGGCGCTCCAGCATGCGGCCGCCGGCCAGCGCGCCGGCGTTGTTGACGTCCACCTGGGCCGGGTCGTAGTCGCCCTGGGCGTTGCGGCCGTAGATCACGCCGCCGGCGCCGGCCAGGATGGGCCAGCTGAAGAAGCTTTTGTTGTAGTCCCAGAGGATGGCCTGCTTGCCGCGCCGGCGCAGTTCCTTGTCCAGCGCCATCAGCTCGTCGAAGGTGGCGGGCGGCTTGGGCACCAGGGCCTTGTTGTAGATCAGGCCGGTGGTCTCGATCGACAGCGGGTAGCCCCACAGCCGGCCGCGGTAGCGGAAGGCCTGCCAGGCGGCATCCTCCACCTCATCGCGCAGCCGCTGGCCGGGGCGGATCGGCGTCAGCAGCCCGGCCTTGGCCCATTCGCCGACCCGGTCGTGCGGCCAGCAGAAGATGTCCGGGCCCTTGCCGGCGCCGGCGGCCTGCTGGAACTTGTCGGTCGGGTCGACCGGGTGCTCGACCACCACCTGGACGCCCGAGGCCCGCTCGAAGGCATGGCCGACCTTCTGCAGGCCGTTGTAGGCCTTGTCGCCATTGATCCAGACCAGCAGCTTGGGTGCGGCCGGTTCGGCCTGCGCCGCGCCGCCGACGAGCAGCGCGGCCGCCAGCAATGACAGAACCCACCTCATGCCGACAGCTCCGGCGCGGCCTGGCGGCGGAAGGCGCGACCCTCGGCGTCGAACAGATAGACGGCCTCGGGCGGCAGCTGCAGGGCCAGCGCGTCGCCGCTGCGCAGCCGGTCGCAGCCGTTGCGGCCCTCGAACTGGCAGGTCAGCGGCTCCTCCAGCCCGGGGTAGGGGCAGTAGGCAAAGGTGGTGCCGCCCAGCGATTCGACGAAGGCGACGGTCGTGTCGATCAGGTTTTCGCTGCCGCCCTGACTTCCCCCAATACGCAGATGCTCGGGGCGGATGCCCAGCGTGAGCCGGTCGCCCGCCCGGGCGCGCGAGGCGTCCACCCGCGCGCGGATCTGCTGGCCGCCCGCGAGGCGCAGCAGGGCCTCGTCGGCGTTGCCGCCCAGCAGCTCGGCCGCCAGGAAGTTCATCTTGGGGCTGCCGATGAAGCCGGCCACGAAGAGGTTGTCCGGATGCTCGTAGAGCTCCAGCGGCGTGCCGACCTGCTCGATCCGGCCGGCCGACAGCACGACGATGCGGTCGGCCAGGGTCATGGCCTCCACCTGGTCGTGGGTCACATAGACCATCGTGGTCTTCAGGTCCTCGTGCAGCTTGGCGAACTCGTAGCGCATGCGCACGCGCAGCGCGGCATCGAGGTTGGACAGCGGTTCGTCGAACAGGAAGACCTCGGGCTTGCGCACGATGGCGCGGCCGATCGCGACGCGCTGGCGCTGGCCGCCGCTGAGGTCCTTGGGCTTGCGCTCCAGCAGATGCTCGATGTGCAGGATCTTGGCGGCATAGCGCACCGCGCGATCGATCTCGTCCTTGGGCACCTTGGCGAGCTTCAGGCCGAAGGCCATGTTGTCGTACAGATTCATATGCGGGTAGAGCGCATAGGACTGGAACACCATCGCGATGCCGCGCTCGGCCGGCGGTACCTCATTGACGAGCAGCCCGCCGATGCGCATCTCGCCGCCGGTGATGTCCTCCAGGCCGGCGATGGTGCGCAAGAGGGTGCTCTTGCCGCAGCCCGAGGGGCCGACGAAGACCATGAACTCGCCGTCGCGAATCTCCAGATCGATGCCATGCAGGATCTTGGTCTCGCCATAGGCCTTGGCCACGGCTTGCAGCTTCACGTCCGCCACTGGGCTCACCTCCGCGCCGGGCTTGGGCAGCGCGGCTTGTCTCGTTGGGTTGTGCGCGAGCGCCATCACGGTGCTCGCAGGATTTGTAGAGAATATACAGTCGAAAATGTAGTCATACAACGGAGATTGCTCGAATCAGAGCTCATTGATTTCATTAGAATCAAAGGCTTGCTGATGGATTCGGGATTTCCATATGTAGTGAAACTACACAAACAAGAATCGGTCGGCGATACTTTGTTCCGAGCCGCCGCAGGCCTTGTTTCTGGCCGTGCGGTGCCATTCTTGCCATGGCCTCCTGGGGCCGCATTGCTGAACACCCTATGAACGCAAGCGCAGCACAGCGCAGCCGCCCGGCCGGCGCCCCCGATGTCGACACGCCAATGAATACCGAAGACCTGTCCGCCGCCTTCCGGTCCGCGCTGCAGCGCGAACTGGCTCAGTCCAGCGAAGGCGCCAGCCGCGAGGCGCTGCTGCGCGCCGCGGCGAGCGCCTGCCGCGAACTGCTGGCCCGACGCTGGGCCGCCACCCAGGCGGCCGATGCCGCGCGCGGCGCGCAGGCCCCGGTGCGCCGCGTGCATTATCTGTCGATGGAATTCCTGATGGGGCGCGCGCTGTCGAATGCGCTGGCCGCTCTGAAACTGGACGAGGAGGTGTGCGCCGCCTTCGCCGCCCGGGGTCAGACCTTGCCCGATGTGCTGGAGCGCGAGCCCGATGCGGCGCTGGGCAATGGCGGCCTGGGTCGGCTGGCGGCCTGCTTCCTCGACTCCTTCGCCGAAGCAGGCCTGCCGTCCTTCGGCTACGGCCTGCGCTACCAATACGGCATGTTCGCCCAGGGCATCCAGGGCGGCCGCCAGGTCGAGGCGCCGGACGACTGGCTGCGCGCCGGCAACCCCTGGGAGGTCCATCGCCCCGAGCTGCGCTACCCGGTGGGCTTCGGCGGCCGGGTCGAGGCTTCGGCCTGCGGCGCGCGCCGCTGGTTGCCGGCCGAACGCCTGGTGGCCGAGTGCTATGACTTCATCGTGCCGGCGCATCACAGCGAGCGCGTTTCCACCCTGCGTCAATGGCATGCCACGGCCGAGGCGCCGATCGACTTCAAGGCCTTCTGCGAGGGCGACTATGCCGGCGCGGCCAGGCATCGCGTGGCGGCCGATGCGCTGAACTGGGTGCTCTATCCCGACGACAGCAGCGAGGCCGGCCGCGAGCTGCGCCTGAAGCAGGAGGCCTTTCTGGTCAGCGCCTCGCTGCAGGACCTGATCGCCCGCCATCTGCGCGAAAACCGGGACGCAGGCGGCCAGCTGCACAATCTGGGCAGGACCAATGCCATCCACCTGAACGACACGCACCCGGCGCTGGCCCCGGCCGAGCTGATGCGCCTGCTGCTGGACGAGCATGGCCTGGCCTGGGACGAGGCCTGGGGCCTGACCCGCCAGGCGGTCTCCTACACCAACCACACCCTGATGCCCGAGGCCCTGGAAACCTGGCCGGTGCGCATGTTCGAGGCCCTGCTGCCGCGCCACCTCGAAATCATCTACGAGATCAACCACCGCTTCCTGGCCGAGCTGCGCGGCCGCTTCCCCGGCGACGAGGCGCTGATCCAGCGCGTCTCCCTGGTGGACGAGGGCGGGCCGCATGGGGGCGAGCGCAAGCTGCGCATGGCCGCGCTGTCCATCGTGGCCTCGCACAAGGTCAACGGCGTCGCGGCCCTGCATTCGGAGCTGATGGTGCAGACCATCTTCGCCGACTACGCCAGGATCTTCCCCGAGCGCTTCCACAACGTCACCAACGGCGTGACGCCGCGCCGCTGGCTGCAGCAGGCCAACCCGGCCCTGGCCGGCCTGATCGACGGCCGCATCGGCAAGACCTGGCGACGGGACCTGGCCGAGCTGTCCCGGCTGAAGCCGCAGGCCGCCGATGTGGGCCTGGGCCGCGAGCTGCTGGCCGTCAAGCGCGCCAACAAGGACAAGCTGGCCGCCCTGATCCGCCGCGAACTGGGGCTGACCGTCGGCCCGGACAGCCTGTTCGACGTGCAGATCAAGCGCATCCACGAGTACAAGCGCCAGCTGCTCAATATCCTGCATGTGATCGCGCGCTACCAGGCCATCGTCGCGGATCCAGCTGCCGACTGGGTGCCGCGCACCGTCGTGATCGCCGGCAAGGCCGCGTCCGCCTACCAGATGGCCAAGAGCATCATCCAGCTGGCGCATGACGTGGGCCGCGTGGTCAACAGCGATCCGCGCGTCGGCGACAAGCTCAAGCTCGTGTTCCTGCCCAACTATGGCGTCGGCATGGCCGAGACCATCATCCCGGCCGCCGACCTCAGCGAGCAGATCTCCACCGCCGGCACCGAGGCCTCGGGCACCGGCAATATGAAGTTCGCGCTGAACGGCGCCTTGACCATCGGCACCTGGGACGGCGCCAATATCGAGATGGCCGAAGCGATGGGCACCGAGAACATGTTCGTCTTCGGCCTGCGCACCGAAGGCGTGGCCCAGATCAAGGCACTGGGCTACGACCCGCGCCTGTATGTGGAAGAGAACCTCATGCTCAAGCGCGTGATCCGGGCCATCGCCGAAGGAGAGTTCTCCAACGGCGACACCGGCCGCTACCGCGCCCTGGTCGACAATCTGCTGGGTCGCGACGGCTATCTGCTGATGGCCGACTTTGGCGACTATGTGGCGACGCAAGGCCGTGTCGACGCGCTGTTCAGGCAGCCCGAGGCCTGGGCCCGCCAGGCGCTCCTGAACATCGCCGGCATGGGCTGGTTCTCGTCGGACCGCACGATCGCCGAATATGTGGACCGCGTCTGGTCGGCGCAAAGCCTGAACAACTGACAAGCGATGTCGTCACCGCTGCTCGCCGTCGAGGACCTGACCTTGCTGGCCCGGGGCGAGCATCCGCGTCCCTGGCTGCACCTGGGGGCGCACGAACAGCAAAAAAAGGGCGGCGTGCGCTTCGCGGTCTGGGCGCCGGCCGCGCGGCGGGTCAGCGTCGTCGGCGACTTCAATGGCTGGGACGGCCGCCGGCATCCCCTGCAGCGCGAGGGCGAGGACAGCGGTATCTGGGCCGGCCTGGTGCCCGAGGCGCAGCCGGGCCAGTTCTACAAGTACGAGCTGGAGGGGCCGGACGGCCGGCTGCTGCCGCTGAAGGCCGACCCCTATGCGCGCGCCGCGCAGCTGCGGCCGGACAACGCCTCCGTCATCGTGGCCGGCCCGCCGCCGGCCCGGCAAGCCCTGACCCCGGCTCGGGCGGCGGCCAACCGTCGCGACGCACCGATCTCGATCTACGAGGTGCATCCGGCCTCCTGGCGCCGGCCAGGCGATGGCCAGTGTCCCAGCTGGGACGAGCTGGCCGACAGCCTGCCGGCCTATGCAGCGGATCTCGGCTTCACGCACATCGAGCTGCTGCCGATCACCGAGCATCCCTTCGACGGCTCCTGGGGCTACCAGACCCTGGGCCTCTACGCGCCGAGCGCCCGCTTCGGCCCGCCCGAGGGCTTTGCGCGCTTCGTCGCGGCCTGCCATGCGCATGGCCTGGGCCTGCTCTTGGACTGGGTGCCGGCGCATTTCCCCACCGATGCCCATGGCCTGGCCCGGTTCGACGGCACGCCGCTGTACGAATACGCCGACCCGCGCGAGGGTTTCCATCGCGACTGGAACACCCTGATCTATGACTTCGGCAAGCCCGGCGTGCGCCAGTTCCTGGCCGGCAGCGCGCTTTACTGGGCCGAGCGCTGGGGCGTGGACGGGCTGCGCGTCGACGCGGTCGCCTCGATGCTCTACCGCGACTACTCGCGGCCCAGCGGCGAGTGGATTCCCAATGTGCAGGGCGGGCGCGAGAACCTGGAGGCGGTCTCGCTGTTCAAGCGCATCAACGAGACCTTGGGGAGCGAGGCCCCCGGCGCCGTCAGCCTGGCCGAGGAATCGACGACCTTTCCCGGCGTCTCGGCGCCCAGCCATGCCGGCGGCCTGGGCTTCCATTACAAATGGAACATGGGCTGGATGAACGACACGCTGGCCTATATGCGCGAGGACCCGATCCACCGCCGCTGGCACCACGACAAGCTGACGTTCGGCCTGGTCTACGGCTTCGACGAGAACTTCGTGCTGCCGATCTCGCACGACGAGGTGGTGCATGGCAAGGGCTCAATGCTCGGCAAGATGCCCGGCGACGAGTGGCAGAAGTTCGCCAATCTGCGCGCCTACTATGGTTTCATGTGGGGCCACCCGGGCAAGAAGCTGCTGTTCATGGGCCAGGAGTTCGGCCTGCCAACGGAGTGGAACTTTGATGCCGAGCTGCCCTGGGGTCTGCTGGAGCAGCCGCGTCACGCCGGCCTGCAGCGCCTGCTGCGCGATCTCAATACACTGTACCGTGGCGAGCCTGCCCTGCACCGGCTGGACTGCGAGGCCGGCGGCTTCCGGTGGCTGCAGGCCGAGGAGCGCGAACTCTCGGTGCTGGCCTGGGCGCGCTTCGACGGGCAGGGCGGGGTGATGCTCGTGGTCTGCAACTTCACCCCTGTGCCGCGTCATGGCTACCGCCTGCCGGTGCCTGCGGGCTTCAAAGCCTGGCGCGAGGGCCTCAACACCGATTCCGCCCATTACGGCGGCAGCAATGTCGGCAATCTGGACGTGCCCCTGCCGGTCCAGGCCGATGGCACGATCGGCCTGACCCTGCCGCCCCTGGCCACGCTCTTCCTCGTTTCCGCCTGAAATGAAACTGCCCATCTCCTTGCAAGAAGGCCGCCACGAACCCTTGGGTGCGCAGGCGCGCGACGGCGGCGTGAACTTCGCGGTCTTCTCCGAGCATGCCCGCCAGATCGAGCTGTGCATCTTCGATGCCGGCGGCGCGCTCGAGCTGCGCCGCTACACCCTGCACGGCCCGCATGACGGCCTGTTCCACGGCTTCCTGCCGGGCCTGGGGCCGGGTCTTGTCTACGGCCTGCGCGCGCACGGCCCCTACGAGCCGGAGCAGGGGCACCGCTTCAATGCCCACAAGCTGCTGCTGGACCCCTATGCGCAGGAGATCGTCGGCCGGTTCGGCTGGCGCGCGGAGCACCATGGCTACGAGCTGGGCCATTCCGAGGGGGCGCGCAGCTTCGATGCGCGCGACAACGCGGTGCATGCGCTGAAGGCCCGCGTGCCGGCGCCGTTTGCCGAATCGCCGCGCGCGTCCGCGCCCAGGATTGCGCCGGCCGACGTGGTGCTCTACGAGGTGCATGTGAAGGGCTTCTCCAGGCTGCATCCCGAGATTCCGCCGGCGCTGCAGGGCACTTACGCCGGCCTGGCCCATCCGGCCGCGATCGCCCATTTCAAGGCCCTGGGCGTCACCACCCTGAGCCTGCTGCCGGTGCACTACAGCATCGATGAGCCGCATCTGGCCGACAAGGGCCTGCACAACTACTGGGGCTACAACTCCCTGGGCTTCTTCTGCCCCGATCCGCGCCTGGCCCAGGCGGCCCATCGCGAGGATCCCGCCGCGGTGGCGGCCGAGTTCCGCGCCATGGTCGAGGCCCTGCACCGGGCCGGGCTGGAGGTGGTGCTGGACGTGGTCTACAACCACACGCCCGAGGGCAACGAGTTCGGCCCGACCCTGTCCTTGCGCGGCCTGGACAACAAGAGCTATTACCGCCTGACGGCCGACGGCCGCAGCGAGAACCTGACCGGCTGCGGCAACACGCTGAACGTCGCGCATCCGCGCGTCACCCAGTTCGTGCTGGACTCGCTGCGCTTCTGGGTGCGGGAGATGGGCATCGACGGCTTCCGCTTCGACCTGGCCCCGGTGCTGGGCCGCGTGGCCTCGGGCGCCTACGACCCGCAGGCCGCCTTCTTCACTGCGCTGCGCCAGGATCCCTTGCTGAGCGGCGTGCACCTGATCGCCGAGCCCTGGGACGCGGCCGGCTTCGACGGCTATCAGCTCGGCCGCTTCCCGGGCCGCTTTCTGGAATGGAACGACAGGTTCCGCGACGCGGTGCGCGGCTACTGGCTGGGCCATGGGCCGGAGGGCAGGGCCATCGGACGCGGCGAATTCGCGCGCCGCTTCACCGGCTCCAGCGATCTGTTCTTCCACCATGGCCAGCGCCGGCCCACCGCCTCGGTGAACTTCGTCGCGGTGCATGACGGCCACACGCTGAACGACGTGGTCAGCTACAGCCACAAGCACAACCACGCCAATGGCGAGGACAACCGCGACGGCCGCGACGGCGAGCTCTGCGCCAACTTCGGCGCCGAGGGCCCGACCGAGGAGGCCGCCATCCGCGCCACCCGCGAACGCGTGCGCCGCGCGATGCTGGCCAGCCTGCTGCTGGCCCAGGGCACGCCGATGCTCAACGCCGGCGACGAGATCGCCAACAGCCAGGGCGGCAACAACAATGCCTATTGCCAGGACAACGCCACCGGCTGGCTGGACTGGCAGGGCGCGGACCGCGGCCTGGCCGCCTTCGTCGGCGAGTTGCTGCGCCTGCGCCGGGAACATGCGTTGCTGCGCCATGCTCGCTGGTTCGTGCCGCCGCCGGGCGGGCAAGAAGGCGACGCCAGCATCGCCTGGTTCACGCCCGGTGGCGCCGAGATGCAGGTGCACGATTGGCACGACGGCGGCAGCACCGCGTTTGCCTGCCAGCTGCGCGAAGAAAACTCCGACGGCCGCGCGCAAGGCCTGGCCCTGGTGTTCAACCCCGAGCCGCAGAGCCTGCCCTTCGCGCTGCCCCAGGGGCCTTGGGAACTGCTGCTGGACAGCAGCGGCGAACTGAGCCCGCATGTCATGACCCTGCCACTGAACGTACCCGCGCGCAGCCTGCTGCTGCTGCGTGCTCTTTGAGAGAAAAGCAATGGATCTGAACCAACGCATCGCCGGCGTGCTGCTGCACCCGACCTCCCTGCCAGGCCCGCATGGCGCCGGCGATTTCGGCCCGGCGGCCTACCGCTTCGTCGACTGGCTGGCCAGCGCCGGCCAGGGCCTGTGGCAGATGCTGCCCACCACGCCGATCGGCCCCGGCGACAGCCCCTACCAGGGCGTGTCGGCCTTTGCCGGCAATCAGTGGTTATTGGCGCTGGAGCCGCTGATCGAGAAGGGCTGGCTGGCCGCGCCCAAGCCCGGTGACCTGCCGGCCTTCGATGCACTGCATGTGGACTACGGCCAGGTCCTGCCCTGGCGCGAGCAGCAGCTGCGTGCCGCCGCGGCCGGTTTCTTCGTCAAGGCCTCGACCGCCGACCGCCAGGCCTTCGCCGCCTGGTGCGAGGCCGAGAAGAGCTGGCTCGATGACTACGCCCTGTTCATGGCGATCCGCACGCCGCTGAATGGCCGGCCCTGGTGGCAATGGGCCGCGCCGCTGGCGCGCCGCGAGCCGGCGGCGCTGGCCCAGGCGAGGCGGGATCATGCGGACGAATACGCCTTCTGGCAGTTCGTGCAATGGCAGTTCGACCTGCAGGCCGCGGCGCTGAAAGCCTATGCCAACGGCCAGGGCGTGCGGCTGATGGGCGACCTGCCGATCTTCGTCGCGCATGACAGCGCCGACTGCTGGTCGCGTCCCGACCTCTACCATCTGGACGAGAACTTCCAGACCACGGTGGTGGCCGGCGTGCCGCCCGATGCCTTGTCGGCCGAAGGCCAGCGCTGGGGCAATCCGCTGTACCGCTGGGAGCGCATGGCGGCCGAGGGCTATGCCTGGTGGACCGCGCGCGTCAAGCGCGCGCTGAGCCAGGCCGATGTGTTCCGCATCGACCATTTCCGCGGCTTCGCCGGCTATTACGAGATTCCCGGCGAACGCATGGATGCCAAGGTCGGCCGCTGGCTGCCAGGCCCGGGCAAGGCGCTGTTCGACGCGATTGAAAAGGCGCTGGGCCGGCTGCCGATCGTCGCCGAGGACCTGGGCTTCATCACCGAGGATGTGCACGAGCTGCGCGCTTCTCTCGGCTTTCCCGGCATGAAGATCCTGCAGTTCGGCTTCGGCGGCGACGGCATGCACGAGTTCCTGCCGCATAGGTGGCCCAGGTCCTGCGTGGCCTACACCGGCACGCATGACAACGACACGGTGCGCGGCTGGTGGAATCATGCGAGCCCGCGCGAGCGCGCCTTCGCCGGCTCCTACCTGGCTTGCGGCGACCATGACGTGCACTGGGCCATGATCCGCGCCTGCTGCAACTCGGTGGCCGATATCGCGGTGTTCCCGCTGCAGGACGTGCTGGGCCTGGGCAGCGAGCACCGCATGAACGTGCCCGGCGTGCTCGGCGGCAACTGGGGCTGGCGCTTCGGCTGGGACATGCTCGGCACGGAGCCGGCCCGCGTGCTCGGGCTGATCACCGCGGCCAGCGGCCGCGGGCCCTTCGAACTGCTTCGACTTCCCTGACGGACCACCCCCGAGGCGCTGCGCGCCTCCCCCTCCAGGGGGCGAGCCCGGCGGCCCGGCAAAGCCGGATCCGCGGACTCCGCTGAGCAATGTCCTGGCGGATCAGGTGTCGATGGTCACCTTGCCGTCCTTCACCACCTTGGCCCATTTGCCGATCTCGCTGTCGATGAAGCGCTTGAACTTCTCGACCGAGCCGCCGCCGTCCTCGGCGCCGTAGGTGTCCAGCTTCTCCTGCACGTCGGGCATGGCCAGCACGGTGTTGACGTCGCGGTTGATCTTCTGGACGATGGCGGCCGGCAGCTTGCCGGGGCCGGCCAGGCCATACCAGGTGGTGGCCTCGAAGCCCTCGAAACCCTGTTCCTGCATGGTGGGCACGCCGGGATGCCCCTTGGCGCGCTTGGTGCGCGTCTGCGCCACCGCCAGCACCTTGCCGCTCTTCACATGGGGCGTGGCGGCCGTCATGGTCTCGAAGCTGTACTGGATCTGGCCGCCCATGATGTCGGTCAAGAGCGGGCCGCTGCCCTTGTAGGGGATGTGCAGCGCATCCACCTTGGCCTGCTGCTTGAACAGCTCCAGCGCCAGATGCTGGGCCGAACCGTTGCCGGCCGATCCGAAGCTGACCTTGCCGGGCTCGGCCTTGCACAGCGCGACGATCTCCTTCACGGTCTTGGCCTGCTGGCCCGGATGCGCGATCAGCAGATTGGGCGTGACGCCCACCAGCACGATGGGCGAGAAGTCGCGCTCGATGCTGTAGCGCAGCTTGGGCTGCAGGCTGGGCGCCAGCGCATGGCTGTTGATATGGGCCATCAGCAGCACGCTGCCGTCGGCCGGCTGCTGCGCCACATATTCGGCCGCTAGCACGCCGGCCACGCCGGCCTTGTTCTCGATCAGCACCTGCTGGTTCCACATCACCGACAGCTTCTGCCCCACGACGCGGGCCAGCGCATCGGTGCCGCCGCCCGGCGGGAAGCCGACGATGATGCGCACCGGGCCGCTGGGCCAGTCGGGCGCGGCCTGCTGGGCCAGGGCCGCGCGCGGCCCCAGCAGGCCGGTGGCCGCTGCGGCGCCGGCGGCCTGGATCACGGTCCTTCTCTTGATCATGCTGCTTGTCTCCTCTGTGTTGGGATGGCGAGGTCGGTACTGCTACATCAGGATCAGTTGAACAGGGGGCAGTCCGGCGATGCGGCCGATGGCCGTGCCGGCATGGGCGGGCAGATAGGCGCCGGTGTAGGTGCCGGTGGTGATCAATACGCCGGGCTCGACCGCCACGCCTTGCGCGAGGCTGTGGTTGACGACCCAGGCCAGCAGGCGGCGCGGGTCGCCGGCCGGGTTGCCAGGTTGCGGCGGAGCGATGTCGGCGTCGTCGAAGCGCCAGCTCAGCCTCGGGGCCTCGAAGGGAAGGGCGGGGTCGTAGGGCACGCAGGCGCCGGCGACCAGGGCGCCATGGTTCTGCAGATCGGCCAGCTGGGCCAGCGCGGCGAGCGGCGCGTCGCCCAGCGCCTGTCGGCTGGCCACCAGCTCGATGGCGGCGCAGACGCCGTCCACGCCGGCCAGCACCTCGTCCCTCGTGTAGGCCGTGGCGCGCGCCTCGAAGCGCCGGCCGATGCGGAAGGCAATCTCCAGTTCCAGGCCGATGAAGCGGTCCGGCCGCGCGTAGGGCAGGGTGCCGGGGCTGGCCAGCGCGGGCGGCAGCGGCGCGCCCTGGGCGGGGCCGTCGGGCGTCTTGGCGCCCACCTTCCAGGCGCCCAGTCGCCAGTCGCGCCGCTGCAGGGTCAGGTGTTGCGCGGCGTAGGCCGTGGCGGCGTCGGCCGGCTGCAGCGCGGCGGGCAGGGTGATCGGCGCGGCGTCCCAGGCTGCGGCCAGCCTGCGGGCCAGTTCATGCGGCTCCAAGAGTCAGTCCTTCTTCAAGGCGGGGACCGGATGCTCGGCGAAATGCGCCATCGCCGCCTGCACGCCGCTGCCGGCCAGCTTGATGCCGGCCAGCTGCAGGCCCATCTCGCAGCCGGCCAGGGTGGCGACGAGGGTCAGGTCGTTGCTGTCGCCCAGATGGCCGATGCGGAACATGCGGCCCTTGAGCTTGCCCAGGCCCGTGCCCAGCGACAGGTCGAAGCGTTCGTAGATCAGCTTGCGCACAAGGTCGGCATCGACGCCGGCCGGCATGATCACGCCGGTCAGCACCGGCGAGTAGACGGCCGGATCGGCACATTGGATCGGCAGGCCCCAGGCGGTGACGGCGGCGCGCACGCCGGCGGCCCAGCGCTGGTGGCGCGCGAACACGTTCTCCAGCCCCTCGGCCTTCAGCATGTCCAGCGCCTCGTTGAGGCCGTAGAGCAGGTTGGTGTTGGGCGTGCTGGGCCAGTAGCCGTCCTTGTTCATCTCGACGATCTCGTCCCAGGCCCAGAAGGCGCGTGGCAGCCGGGCCGTCTTCATCGCCTCCAGCGCGCGCGGCGACAGCGCATTGAAGCTGATGCCCGGCGGCAGCATCAGGCCCTTCTGCGAGCCGCTGACCGTGACGTCCACGCCCCATTCGTCATGGCGGTAGTCGGCACTGGCCAGGCCGGAGATCGTGTCCACCATCAGGAGGGCCGGATGGCCGGCGGCGTCGATGGCGCGGCGCACCGCGGCGATGTCCGAGGTGACGCCGGTCGAGGTCTCGTTGTGCACCACGCAGACGGCCTTGATCTTCTTCTCGACGTCCTGCCTCAGCCGGGCCTCGATCAGGTCGGCCTGCACGCCGCGGCGCCAGCTCGGCGCATGGGGCAGGTGTTCGTCCTCGCCGGCCCAGGCCAGGATCTCGGGTGCCAGGCCCAGGCGCGTGGCCAGCTTGGCCCACAGCGCGGCGAAATGGCCGGTCTCGTACATCAGCACCGCGTCGCCGGGGCTCAGCGTGTTGGCCAGCGCGGCCTCCCAGGCGCCGGTGCCGGAGGCCGGGTAGATCACCACCGGATGCCGGGTCTTGAAGACGGCCTTGATCTCGGCCAGCACATGGCGGCCCAGCGCGCCGAACTCGGGGCCGCGGTGGTCGATGGTCGGCAGGCTCATCGCGCGCAGGATGCGGTCCGGCACCGGGCTGGGGCCGGGGATCTGCAGGAAATGCCGGCCGGTGGGGTGGAAGTCGAGCTTCAGGGTCATGGCTGTGAGTTCCTTTCCTGGGCTAGTTTTGCATGCAAAATTGAGTGGACACTCATGGATTACCCTTTGAGTCGATTGGTTTACTTGTCAGGAAATGCATGCAAAACTGATTGATAAGGAGTTGCCGCGGATGGCCGAGATCGTCGAAATGAAGTCCAAGCTGGCCCAGCATGAGCAGGTGGCGGCGCGCTTGCGCACCCTGCTGGTGGAGGGCCGCATCGCGCCGGGCGCCAAGCTCAACGAGCGCGAGCTGTGCGAGCAGCTGCGCGTGTCCTCGCGCACGCCGCTGCGCGAGGCGATCAAGCTGCTGGCCGCCGAGGGCCTGGTGGACCTGCTGCCGAATCGCGGCGCGGTGGCGGTGAAGCTGTCCGAGGACGATGTGCGCCATCTGTTCGAGCTGCTGGCCGAGCTGGAGGGCCTGTCCGGCGCGCTGGCGGCCGAGCGCATTGCCGACGCCGAGATCGCCGAGCTGCGCGCGCTGCATTACGAGATGATGGCTTGCCATGCGCGGCGCGACCTGTCGGGCTATTACCGGCTCAACGCCGCCATCCATGCGGGCATCAACAAGGCCGCCGCCAACCCGGTGCTGGCCCAGACCTATGGCCGGCTCAATGCCCGCGTGCAGTCGCTGCGCTTTCGCACCAACCAGGATGAGGCCAAGTGGACCCGCGCGCTGCGGGAGCATGAGCAGATGATCGCGGCGCTGACGGCGCGCGACGCTGCCGGGCTGCGCGCCATCCTGGTGGCCCATGTGCTGGCCAAGCGCGACACGGTGCTGGCGCTGATGCGCGCCGGCGAGGTCTATCCGGAACATGCCGCCAGGCAAGGCTGAGGACACCATCGCAATGCTGAAAGCCACCGATACCAGCGCGCTGCTGGAGCGCCGCCTGCGCGCCGAAACCGAAGGCGAGGTGATGTTCGATGCCGCCGCGCGTGGCCGCTATGCCACCGATGCCTCGATCTACCAGCAGATGCCGGTGGGCGTGTTCGTGCCCAGGAGCGAGCGCGACAT
Source organism: Roseateles sp. GW821-FHT09B06 (assembly GCF_059418245.1). Classification (NCBI taxonomy): domain Bacteria; kingdom Pseudomonadati; phylum Pseudomonadota; class Betaproteobacteria; order Burkholderiales; family Sphaerotilaceae; genus Roseateles; species Roseateles sp. GW821-FHT09B06. The sequence continues at coordinate 21,040 of NZ_JBWKPM010000004.1, forward strand.
CGCGCTGGCGATCGATATCGCGCGCGACGCGAAAGTGCCGCTGCTGGCGCGCGGCGGCGGCACCAGCCAATGCGGCCAGACCGTCGGCGCGGCCCTGGTGATCGACAACAGCAAGCATTTCCGCCGGGTGCTGGAGGTCGATGTCGAGCGCCGCCGCGCCGTCGTCGAGCCGGGCCTGGTGCTGGACCATCTGAATGCGCAGCTCAAAAACCATGGCCTGTGGTTCCCGGTCGACGTGTCGACCAGCGCCCAGGCCACCCTGGGCGGCATGGCCGGCAACAACTCTTGCGGCTCGCGCTCGATCGCCTACGGCAATATGGTGCACAACGTGCTGGGCGCCAGCGCCTGGCTGTCCAGCGGCGAGCTGCTGGAGTTCGGGCCGGTAGTCGGCCTGTCGGGCCGGGCCGCCCGGATCGCCGGCTTCGTGCGCGGCCTGGCCGAGGCGCACCGCGAGGAGCTGCGGGCGCATTGGCCCAAGGTGCTGCGCCGCGTGGGCGGCTACAACCTCGACATCTTCGACTGCCAGAACGAGCGGCCCTACACCGCGGACGGCGGCGTCAACCTGGCGCAGCTGCTGATCGGCTCGGAAGGCACGCTGGCCTACACGCGCAGCCTGACCCTGCAACTGGCCGAGCTGCCGCGCGCCAAGGCGCTGGGCGTCGTCAACTTCGAGAGCTTCCACGCGGCGATGGATGCGGCCCAGCACATCGTCAAACTGGGGCCCACGGCGGTGGAACTGGTCGACCGCACGATGATCGAGCTGAGCCTGGCCAACCCGGCCTTCCGGCCGACCATCGAGACGGCGCTGATCGGCCGTCCGGCGGCGATCCTGCTGGTGGAATTCGCCGGCGCCGAGAAGGCGCCGCTGCTGCGCAAGCTCGCGGACCTGGCCGATCTGATGGGCGAGCTGGGCCTGCCCGGCAGTGTGGTGCCGATGGCCGAGGAGGCGCCGCAGAAGAATCTCTGGGAGGTTCGCAAGGCCGGGCTCAACATCATGATGAGCCTGAAGGGCGACGGCAAGCCGGTCAGCTTCATCGAGGACTGCGCGGTACCGCTGGAACACCTGGCCGAGTACACCGACGCGCTGACCGAGGTGTTCGCCAGGTACGGCAGCCGCGGCACCTGGTACGCCCATGCCTCGGTCGGCACCCTGCATGTGCGGCCCATCCTGGACATGCGGCGCGACGGCGCCGTGAAGATGCGCGCGATCGCCGAGGAGGCCTCGGCCCTGGTGCGCCGGTACAAGGGCGCCTACAGCGGCGAGCATGGCGATGGCCTGTGCCGCGGCGAATGGGTCGAGTGGCAGTTCGGCCCCCGGCTGAACGAGGCCTTCCGCGCGATCAAGCGGGAGCTGGACCCGCTGAACCTGTTTGCGCCGAACCGCATGATCGACCCGCCGAGGATGGACGAGGGGGCGCTGCTGCGCTTCCCGCCGGCCTCGGCGCCGCGGCCCTACCGGACGATAGAACTGAAGCCGGCGCTGGACTGGTCGGCCTGGGATGTGCAGAACGACCCGGTGACCGAGCAGACCAGCACGCCGGGCACCGGCGGCGACACGACCGGCGGCTTCGCCAAGGCCGTCGAGATGTGCAACAACAACGGCCATTGCCGCAAGTTCGACGCCGGCACCATGTGCCCCAGCTACCGCATCACGCGCGACGAGCAGCACCTGACGCGCGGCCGCGCCAACACCCTGCGCCTGGCGCTGTCGGGTCAGTTGGAAGGCCTTGGCGAGGACGCTTTCACCAGCGAGGCCGTTGCCCAGGCGATGGAGCTGTGCGTCGGCTGCAAGGGCTGCAAGCGCGACTGCCCCACCGGCGTGGACATGGCGCGCATGAAGATCGAGTTCCTGTCGCACTACAAGGCCAGGCATGGCCGCTCGCTGAAAGACCGGGTGATCGCGGCGCTGCCGGACTACGCGCATCGTGCCGCGCGCCTGCCCTGGCTCTTCAATCTGCGCGCGCCCTGGCTGACCCGGCGCCTGCTCGGCCTGTCGTCCAAGCGCAGCCTGCCGCGCTGGCGCCGCGACACCTTCTGGCGCCATCCCGACGAGGGTCTGTTCTCATCGGTGGAGGCCACGCTGGCGGCCGGCGCGAAGGCGGCCGTGCTCTTCGTCGATACCTTCAATGGCAGCTTCGAGAGCGAGAACGCGCTGGCGGCTGCCCGCGTGCTGAAGGCCGCCGGCTACACCCTGCACCAGGTACAAAAGGACGGCGGCCATCACTGCTGCGGCCGTACCTACCTGGCCAGCGGCCAGGTCGACGCGGCCAGGGCCAAGGCCGGCGCGCTGATCGACGCGCTGCTGCCCTTGGCCGGGGCCGGCGTCGCGGTGGTGGGGCTGGAACCCTCGTGCCTCCTGACCTTGCGCGACGAGGCCCTGGTGATGGGCCTGGGCGAGCCGGCGCGGCTCGTCGCCGCCCAGGCGCTGATGTTCGAGGAGTTCATCGCCCGCGAGGCCAAGGCCGGCCGCTTCGCGCTGCAGCTGAAAGCCGCCGAGGCGCCGATCCTGCTGCACGGCCATTGCCACCAGAAGGCCTTTGGTGCGGTGGCGCCGATCCTCGAGGTGCTGCAGCTGATTCCCGGCGCCAAGCCAGAGCTGATCGAGAGCAGCTGCTGCGGCATGGCCGGCAGCTTCGGCTACGAGGCCGAGCATTACGAGGCCTCGATGCAGATGGCCGAGCTGAGCCTGCTGCCGGCCATCCGCGCCCGGCCGGAGGCCATCGTCGTGGCCGACGGCACCAGCTGCCGGCACCAGATCAGGGACGGTGCCCAGCGCGAGGCCGTGCATGTGGCGCGGCTGCTGGAGCGGCTGATGCTGGTGGGGCGTCAAGCGTAGGACGCGGGCCCCATCGTCGCAACGCCAGGCGACCAGGTGGAGCGCCTGCCCCGGAATTCAGGGATCTCCACGATCCCCTTCTCGGCCGCGATGCTGGCGGCCTCCGTTCGAGACGAGGCGTCGAGCTTGGCGAGGATGCCCTTGACATGCGTTTTGACGGTGCCCACCGCGATGCCGAGTTGGCGGGCGATGGTTTTGTTGCACTGACCGCGTGCCAGGAGCCGCAGCACCTGATCCTCGCGCGAGGTCAACTGCTCCCCGTTGAAACCCGCAGCCATGCGCTGGGCCACCTCAGGGCAGACATAGGTCGCGCCCTGCGCCAGTGAGCGGACGGCCAGGATCAGCTCCTCGGGCGTGCAACTGGACAACACCAGGCCATGGACACCGGCGCGCAGCGCCGAAGCTACGGCGTATTCGCGCGCCCGGGGCGCGATCACCAGGATTCTCGAATGAGGCATCAGCGATGGAGGTCCTAGATCTGCACCGCGCTGTGCCAAGTGCAATCCGGACGACCACTCTGTGACGACCACATGTGCGCCGCCGTCTGCCGACGGTTGCAGACACTCCACGATTCCCGGAAGCCCGGCTTCGAACAGCGTCGTGCGTACGCCGGCCCGCAGCAGCGGCTCGGCCAGCCAGACGAGAACGCTGACCCGTCCCGACGAGTGATTCCACATAACATCTCCTTCACGATCGATAGCGTCGTTGATCCGGGTGCAGATGCTCGGTGAACCTCGCCCCTTGGTCCAGTTAGATGTTGTTGCGTCGACGGCAACAGCAAAGAGCCTTCCGAGACGCGGCTCGGAAGGCTCAGGGCCTGGGACAAGCCGTACCGGCTTTACTTCTTGGCCAAGGCCGCCTTCTCGATGAGGGAGGCGACGGCCGACGGCTTCGACTCGTACACGGCATGGCTGCCGCTCGTCTCGACCATGGTGGCGCCAGCGCGCTGCGACATGGCACGCTGAGCGGCCGGCGGGATCATCTTGTCGTCGGTGGCCACCAGGTACCAGCTGGACTTGCTCTTCCACGATGCCATTGCGACCTCGCCGGTCAAGGCCTCGACACCCCAGGGTACCTGGGCATTGGCGAGGAACGCCGCCCGCTCGGGGGCTACGTCACCCGCGAAGGAGGCCGCGAACTTGCTCTTGTCCAGCATCAGGAAGCCATTGACCGGCGGCAAGATCGGAGGAACGGGAGCGCCGGGCACCGGATTCGCGATGAGCGACTTGACGGACTCGCCCCGATCCGGAGCGAACGCGGCGATGTAGACCAGGCGGGAGACCTTCGGGTCGTTGCCGGCTTCCGTGATCACCACGCCGCCGTAGGAATGCCCCACCAGAATGACCGGACCCTCCTGGGAGTCCAGCACGGCCTTGGTTGCGGCCACGTCTGCGGCGAGCGAGGTCGTCGGGTTCTGGACGATGCTGACATTGAAGCCCTTGGCCTTCAGCAACTTGTAGACGGGCTCCCAGCCCGACCCATCGACGAAGCCGCCGTGGACCAGCACCACATTGTTGATGCGCTCGGTCGCGGCTTGCGCGGCCGGACCGGCGGCCATGATGCCAAACGCGATGGGAGCCGCGAACAGCGGGGCAAGGAGTGCATTGGTCTTGAGTTTCATGATGAATTCCTAAGTCAAGGGGTTTGACCTGCCACCGACCGCCGGTGATTCAGGCGTGAATTCATCTTCGGTGCGGCACGCCGTGAATTCGCCTCTCTTCACGACTAGCTCCTGGGAGGTAATAGGTCGGGTCGGTCAAACGGCTCGACCTAAACCGCCCTAACAAGATCTAACGCGCGTCCGCTTCGCGATCGCCCATGATGGAGCCAAGGCCATACGCAGAGGAATCATGGATACCCATTTCGAATCCGGCGTGCCGGAACTCAGCCCTGGCGAAACAACGATCGTCTGGGGCTTCGTCGGCGCGCTCAACGGCGGAGATCTTCCCGCCGCGATGCGCTGGTTCGCTCCGGATGCCCAGGTGAACGATCAGCTGCGCAATTTCTGGGGGCTCGATTCGATCTCTGGATGGTTGGAACAAGAAATCATCGGCGAGCGGGTAAATATCAGAGTGGTGAAGGTGCGCAAGCACTATGACGCCGTCATTCTGGCCGCCGAACTGAGCGGTGATTTTGAGGTGGTGGGTATGTCCCAGCCCGTCATCGTGGATATCTATCTCACCATTCAAGGCGTGAAAATTGTTCGCCTTCAATTGCTTATGGTGCGAGAGAATGGCGAAGGAGAAGATATTAGAAAAATATCATGAGATACCCGGCTGTAGAATCCGCCGCCTGGTTCCACACCGATATCTCAATCGTGAATCACCCTGACGCTCAGCCACCCACAAGGTGGCAAGCCACCTTCGGACCGTTCTCCCTTTCACCCGATGAGCGCCTCCTCCAGCGGGACGGTGTACCGGTCAGACTCGGCGGCCGTGCCTTGGACCTGCTGATCGTCTTGGTCGCGAACGCGGGTGCCGTTGTCAGCAAGAAAGATCTGCTCGCACGGGTGTGGGGCGATGTCGTGGTGGACGAGGGCAGCCTCCGATTTCACATGCACGCCGTGCGCAAGGCCCTCGGGGATGGGGCTACGGGCGCGCGCTACATCGTGAACACGGCCAACAAGGGCTACACCTTCGTTGCTGATGTGGAGCGTCGCAACGCCAACGCGCAAGCCCGAGCGCGGGCTCCGAAGCTCGGCAATTCGCTGCCAGCGCTCGGTTCGGCGATCGTGGGACGAGACGACGATGTCGAGGCGATCGTGGCCAACTTGCTGCAACGGCGGATGGTCTCGGTGGTGGGTTCCGGCGGCATTGGCAAGACGACGGTCGCCATTGCCTTGATCCAGTCGGCGGTCCGGCATTTCGACCGGGATGTCCACTTCGTGGATCTCGCCCAGATCTCCGCGATGGGATCCATCCGCTCTGCCGTGGCCCATGCGGTCGGGGTGCAGAACGGTATGGACGAACTGCATGTCATCGCCGCCCACTTGGTCGAGCGCAAGGCGCTGATCGTGCTGGACTGCTGCGAGCATGTCATTTCCGGTGCCGCGGAATTGACCGAATGGCTGATCCGCCACTGTCCTGCCGTTCACATCCTCGCGACGAGCCGGGAGGCGCTGCGTGTCGAGGGGGAGTTCGTCTATCGCCTGCCGCCCTTGGCCTACCCGCCGGAGGGCGAGGGAGTGAGCGCCGCCGAGGCGCTCGCCTATCCCGCGGTCCGACTGTTCGTGGAGCGTGCCGCGGCGAGTGGCGCGGGCTTCGAACTCATGGACAGCGATGCGCCGCTGGCCTCGCAACTGTGCCGGGAGCTTGACGGCATTGCGCTGGCGATCGAGCTGGCCGCCGGGCGCATGGAGGCGCTGGGCCTGCGGGCCATCACCTCGCACTTCGATGCGAGCGTCAAGCTGATGTGGCACGGACGGCGAACAGCCGTGCCCCGCCATCAAACGCTCGGGGCGACGCTGGACTGGAGCTTCAATCTCCTGACCGACGGTGAGAAGCGCCTGTTGCGCCGCCTTTCGGTATTTGCCGGGACCTTTCCGCTCGATGCGGCGCTGTCGATCTGCGGCTTTGACTATGAGCCGTCGGAGGCCATCGAGCTGCTGGCCGGGCTGGTTTCGAAGTCGCTCGTCAACGTCGATGCCGGCGGCGCAGCGCTTCGCTACGGCATGCTGGACATGACGAAATCCTATTGCAGGAAAAGGCTCGAGGATGACGGTGAAGCCAAGTCCTTGGTCGAGCGCTTCTCGAGCTTCTATCGGGTCTGGGCAAAGCAGCAGGCGGCGCAACATCTCGGCAAGGCCGAACTGAACCAGGTCCGGCTGGAGTTGCCGAACATGAGCTCCGCGATGGAGCTCTACTTCCGCGAAGAGGGGCAAGCCGCGGAGGCGGTTGAGCTCGCCGCCTCGTTCTGCCCGCTGTTGCTCCAGCTGTCACTATTGAAGGAATGCTCGCGCTGGGCGCAGGCCGCCCTGGCCCAGATGCCGCCGGATTGCGTCGGCTCTCATGTCGAAGTTCGCCTGCGTGGAGCGCTGGGGCAGTCGCTGATGTTCATCGGCGGCGACGGTGACGAGGCCGCCACGGCATTCCGCCGCAGTATCCAGGTCTGCGAGGACCTCCGAGACCATCGCACGACGCTGCACCTGCTCAATGGCTACGCTGTCCTGCTGCACAGGGACGGGCGCTTTGCCGAAGCCCTTGTGATCGCCCGCAAGGCCCAGGCGCTGCTGCCCGAGCTGGACGACCCGGAGTGCCGAGCCATCGTCGATTCGCTGATGGGCGTCGCGCTTCATCTCGTCGGCCATGTCCGGGAAGCGCTGGGCCATTGGCAGCGGGTCGCGACCTACGGCATGGGCTCATCGACGGACACCACCTCCAAGCTGGGCTTTGACTACCACATCCGGGCGCTGTGCGGTGTGGCGCGCAGTCTGTGGCTCACGGGGCGCTATGCCGAGGCCGTCACCGTGGCCGAAGAAACGATTGCCAAGGCGCGCAACTCGGGCCATGCGGTCACCTATTGCATTGCGCTCATCTGGGCCGGCTCCGTGTTCGTCTACCAGGGCAATGTTCGCAAGCTCAAGGAGATTGTCGAGACGCTCGAGGCCGTTGCCAGGCAGAACTCCTTGTCGCCGTATCTCAACATCGCGAGCGCGACACGCGGGCAGATCATGGTGGCCGAAGGGCGGTCGGCCGAGGGCGTGGAGCGTATCCGGCGCGAGGTCGAAGCGCTTCGGACCAGTCGCTACGAGATGGTCACCAACGTTTTCCTGACCGCGCTGGCCAAGGGGCTGTCCGACTTGTCCCTGCATGCCGCCAGCCTCGCCATGTGCGACGAGATCGCGCAGCGGATCGAGACGGGTGGCGACTACCTGCGCATGCCCGAGTTGCTGACAAGCCGCGGCCGGGCGCTGGCGGCAGCGGGCCGGCCCGACGAGGCCGCGAAGAGCTACCTGGCGGCCATCGAGCTGGCTCGATCACAGGGCGTGAAACCTGGGCAGCTACGTGCAGCGCTCGCACTCGCCCAACTGCTGATCGGCATGGGCCGCATCGAAGAGGCCGATCACTTGCTTCGGCCGCATGTCATCGCAGCGGGAGATGAAACTTCTCCGGACCTCGTGATGGCAAGAAGTCTGCTGCGCTAAGCAGCCCGCCGAACGGGCGCCGCTATCCGAACCCTCCGATGGCCGATCAACCGTGAAGATTCCCTGACCGAGACGAACTCGCAGAAGTCGGCTGGCGGAGGCAAGGCTGGCATGCCCGCCTCCGATCAGCCCCCGAGCTCCAGCAGCAGCAGCCCGCGCGCCGGCACCTGCAGGTCCCGATCGATCGCCAGACTCGCGCCGCTGAGCACGTCGACGCCCGTGCCGGTCTTGCCGATGACTTCCGCAAAGCGTGCCGTGTCGAGCCGGCTCTCGCTCCGGTTCTTGTTGAGCACCAGCATCACCGTCTTCTCGCCGGGCATATGGCGGAACAGCACGTACAAGCCGTCCAGCGGCGCGTAGTGGGTCAGACGCCCCTCGTGCACGGCGCGCGCGTTCTTGCGCCAGTTCAAGAGGCGCCGCAGCCAGTCCTGCGCCTCGCGCTGCGCGGCGCTCAGGCCGCGGCCGCCGAAGCCGTCGACCGCGTCGCCGGCCCAGCCGCCGGGGAAGTCGGCGCGCACGGCGCCGTCGTCGCGCTGGCGGGGGCTTGGCAGCAGCAGCTCGCTGCCGTAGAGGAACTGCGGGATGCGGCGCGTCACGGCCAGATAGGCCCAGGCCATGCGGGTCAGCGCCGGGTCCTCGCCCAGCAGGCTGTGCAGGCGCGGCGTGTCGTGGTTGCCCTCGAACAGCACCAGCTGCTCGGGCGCGGGGTAGAGGAAGTCGTGGGCCAGGGCTTCGTAGATCTTGTGGAGGCCGGCCTCGCCGCGCTCCTCCTCGCGCAGGGCCGCCACCAGCGCGTTGTAGAGCGGAAAGTCCATCATGCCGGGCGCATGCGAGACATAGCCGTCGTGGTTCTTCTTGCCGCGCTGCCAGTAGGCCACGATGGCCGGGTGCGGGCTCCATTCCTCGCCGACGATGTTGAGCCGCGGGTACTCCTGCATCAGGCGCGCCGACCAGGCGGCGAGGAAGTCCTTGTCCGAGTAGCTGTAGGTGTCGGTGCGTATGCCCGAGAGCCCGGCGTACTCGATCCACCACAGGCTCATCTGGGTCAGGTAGTTGGCCAGCAGCGGATTGCGCTGGTTCAGGTCGGGCATGCCGCGGGTGAACCAGCCGTCGGTGAAGCGGCGGCGGTCGCTGGCTGCGGCATAGGGGTCCTGCACCGTGATGCGCGCGTGGTGGGTCTCGGTGTAGCCGGCCGGCCATTGGTTCAGCCAGTCCGGGCCGGGCAGCTCGCGCATCCACCAATGCTGGGCGCCGATATGGTTGAGCACGATGTCCTGGATCACGCCCAGGCCCTTGGCGCGCGCCTCGGCGACCAGGGCGCGGTAGTCCTCGTTGCTGCCGAAGCGCGGGTCGACCCGGTAGAAATCGGTGGCCGCGTAGCCGTGGTAGCTGTAGGCGGCGCTGTCGTTCTCGCTCAGCGGCGTCGGCCAGAGCTGGGTGAAGCCCATGCCGGCGATGTAGTCCAGATGCCGGCGCAGGCCCGAGAGATCGCCGCCGTGGCGGCCGCTCGGGTCGGCGCGGTTCAGGCCTTCGCGCAGGCCGGCGCGCGGCGTCAGGCCCGGATCGCCCTGGGCGAAGCGGTCCGGCACCACCAGATAGATCGCGTCCCGGGGGCCGAAGCCCTGGCGCTGGGCCGAGCCGGGAGCGCGCGCCCGCAGCGGGTAGCGCTGCGTCAGCACGGGCCGGCCCTGGGCGTCGTCGAACAGCAGTTCGATCTCGCCGGGCCGGGCGTCGGCCGCCAGCCGCAGCTCGAGGAAGAGGTAGTTGGGGCTCTCGACCCGCTGCACCCGCTGCAGGCTCACGCCGGGATGGTCGAGCCGGGGCCTCAGCTCGGCGATGCGCGCGCCATGCAGCATCAATTGCAGCTCGGGCCGGGCCATGCCCACCCACCAGGAGGGTGGCTCGATGCGCTGGATGTCGTGGGCGAGGGCGTTGCTGTGGTTCATCAGGAGAAGGCCGAGAAGGCTGCCGAGAAGGCTGCCGAGAAGGCTGCCGAGATTCAGGACGCGCAGGAGCTGCCGCAGGGCACTCATGGGCCGACGCGGAAGACCTGGACCGACTGCGCCGGGGTCGGCAGCCGCGCGCGCCCCTGCGCGTCGCTGCGCGGGGCCAGGTCCTTGGCGCCGCGGGCCGGAGGATAGAGGGCGCGCAGCCGCGCCCGGGCGGGCAGCGCGCTCAGCCGGGCTTCGGCCGGCGCCGTGCCGTAGTTGATCACGACCAGGCTGCGTTCCCGGCCCAGCCGGCGCTGGAAGCTCAAGACCTGCCCCTCGGCCCTTGCCTGCTCGTAGCGGCCCTGGGCGATCGAAGGCAGGCCGTTGCGCAGCCGCAGCATGGCCTTGTAGAAATTCAGGATCGAGCCGGGATCGACCGCCTGGGCCGCGGCGTTGTGGGTGGCGGCGTTCGGCGCGACGGGGCGGAAGGGCCGGGCGCTGGCGCTGAAGCCGCCGTCGGCGCGCCAGCTCATTGGCGCGCGCAGCGGCTCGTCGCCGGGCAGGCCGGGGACGCCGGCCATGCCGATCTCCTCGCCGTAGTAGATGAAGGGCGTGCCGGGCAGCAGCAGGTAGCTGGCGGCGGCCAGCTTGTAGCGCGCCTCGTCGCCGGCGAACTGGTCCCAGACGCGCTGGCCGGCGAAGATGTCGTGGTTGGCCAGCATCGTGGCCATGGTCGGCGGTGCGCTCCTGAAGTAGTCGGCCACCGCCTGCACGGCCGGCTGCTCGCCGCGCGCGGCCTTGATGATCTGCTGCTCCAGGCCGAAGGCGAAGGCGCTGCCGCAGACGGCCGGGTCGGCGTAGACCTGCGGATTGGCGGTGGCCTCGCAGACCACATGGCGGCGGCCGTAGCCCTTGATCAGGTCCTGCAGCTGCTTGGTCATGCGCCGGCTCTCGGGCTGGTCGTTCCACTCGACGGCGTCGGTCTCGACCAGGTGCGGCACCGCATCCAGGCGGAAGCCGTCCAGCCCGCGGTTCAGCCAGAAGCGCAGGCTGTTCAGGTGGTAGTCCCAGACCTGCGGGTTCTTCAGGTTGAAGTCCGGCATGTTCGGTCCGAAGGTGGCGAAGTAGCTGCCGGCGGGCGTGTCGGTCCAGGGGTTCCTGCCCCAGATGTCCCAGCCGGTGGGCGCCGGATCCCGCCAGACGAACCAGTCGCGGTAAGGGTTGGCGGGGCCTTGCAGGGCCTGCCGGAACAGCGGGTGGGCGTCGGCGCTGTGGTTGATCACATAGTCGATGATGACGCCGATGCCGCGCCGGTGGGCCTGGCGGATGAATTCGTCGAACTGTTCCAGCGTGCCGTACCGGGGCTCCAGGGCGCGGAAATCGGTCGTCGCATAGCCATGGTCGCGGTCGGCACTGGCGGTGATGGGCATCAGCCAGATGCCCTTGATGCCCAGGTCCTTCAGGTAGTCCAGCCGCGCGGTCAGGCCGGGCAGGTCGCCGATGCCGTCGCCGTCGCTGTCCTGGTAGGCGCGCACGAAGATCTCCATGAAGGCGCCATGCTGCCAGCCTGGGGCCAGCGCGCTGTTGCGGTCCTGCCGCGGTACGGCGCCGAGATCCAGGGCGCCGGCAGCCGGCAGCAGCATGGCGCTCAGCAGGGCGGCGATGGCGCTTGTGGTGACGGGGCTGCGGCGATTCATTCCGGCTCTTTGTGATGTAGTTGAATTACCGATTCTGCACTTGTCGATCGGTTCAGCATATGCGAAAGCGGTGGTTCATGAAATCACCCAGCAGTGTTTTGATGTAGTTTTGCTACTATCCTTCATGGTCCGCCGGGACGGCAGAAGAACGAGAAAGAAAGAGGAGCCTGACGCATGTTCGTTATCGTTTCCCCTGTGCCCGCCCGCTTGGGCCGGACGGCCTTCCTGCTGGCGCTGCTGCTGGCCGCGCAGCCGGCGCTGGCAGGCTACCGCGAGGATCGTGCCGCCTGCGATGGCGCGGCCTTCCAGACCCTGCTGCGCGCCGCGCCCGCGGTCGAGGCGCGCGCCCATTGGCTGGAGCGGGGTCTGCTGCTATGGGTGGGCGGGGAGGCGGTCGAGGCGGTCGAGGCGGCGGGCGAGGCGCCGGCCGACGGCGGGCGTTTCCGGCTCTACCACTCCGCCGAGGGGGCGCTGCGGGCCGAGCCCGGCGCGCCCGCCGCGGGCTTCGACGGCTTCGTCGAACTCGAGGCGCGCGGTGTCCGCTCGCCGACCGGGTCGGCCGCCTGGATCGGGGCCGGACTGCAGCTGGCGCTGCCGGCCGCGGCGCAGGCCCGGGTGCCCGAGCTGCTGCGCGGCCAGCTGCTGCTGGTGCGGGAGTCGGCCGATGGTCGCGTGCTGCGCGCCACGGGCCTGCAGACCGGCGGGGTGCTGGACGATCTCTATGCCGCCGCGCAGCGGCTGCCGGACCTGGGGGTGAGCCTGAGCCGCACGGCGGCCCGCTTCAGGCTCTGGGCGCCGACCGCGCGCCGCGTGCTGCTGTGCCGTCATGCCGGCGCCGAAAGCCCGGCGGCCGAGGTCCTGGCGATGCGGCGCGACGCGGCGACCGGTGCCTGGTCGCTGCAGGGGCCGGCCGCCTGGCGCGGCGGCTACTACAGCTATCTGGTGGAGGTGCATGTGCGCGGCGTGGGGCTGCTGCGCAACCGCGTCACCGATCCCTATGCGGTGAGTCTGAACGCCGATTCGCGGCGCGCCTATATCGCCGACCTGGGCGATCCGGCGCTGAAGCCGCCCGGCTGGGATGCGCTGCGGCCGCCGGCGCGCGTCCGGGGCAACACCGACATGGTGGTCTACGAACTGCATGTGCGCGACTTCTCGCGCGACGACCCCTCGGTGCCGCCGGCCCGGCGCGGGCGCTACGAGGCCTTTGCCGAGGCCGGCTCGCTGGGCATGCGCCATCTGCGGCGGCTCTCCGAGGCCGGTCTGACCGATGTGCACCTGCTGCCGGTGTTCGACATCGCCAGCGTGCCCGAGCGCGGCTGCGCCACGCCGGCCGTGCCGCCGGCCGCGCCCGACAGCGAGGCCCAGCAGGCCGCGGTGATGGCGGCCGCGACCCGGGACTGCTTCAACTGGGGCTACGACCCCTTGCACTTCAATGCGCCGGAGGGCAGCTACGCCAGCGATCCGAATGACGGCGCACGCCGCATCCTGGAGTTCCGCCGCATGGTGCAGGGCCTGGCCGCCGTCGGCCTGCGTACCGGGATGGACCTGGTCTACAACCACACGGCCGCCGCCGGCCAGCACGAGAAGGCGGTGCTGGACCGCATCGTGCCCGGCTACTACCAGCGCTACGACGCCACGGGCCGGATCGAGCGCTCGACCTGCTGCGACAACACCGCCACCGAGCGCCGCATGATGGGCAAGCTGCTGCTGGACTCGGTGCTGCTGTGGGCGCGCGAATACAAGATCGCTTCCTTCCGCTTCGACCTGATGGCGCACCAGCCGCGCGCGCTGATGGAGGCGCTGCGGGCGCGCCTGCGGCGCGAGATTCCCTACCCGGTGCCGCTGATCGGCGAGGGCTGGAATTTCGGCGAGGTGGCCGATGGCGCGCGCTTCGTGCAGGCCTCCCAGCTGTCGCTGAACGGCAGCGGCATCGCCACCTTCAGCGACCGCGGCCGCGACGCGCTGCGCGGCGGCGGCGCGGCCGATGGCGGCGCGGACATGCTGCGGCGCCAGGGCTGGCTCAACGGCCAGTTCTACGCGCCCAACGAGATGAATCTCGCGTCGGGAGGCGGCGCGACGCGCGAGGATCTGCTGAAGAGCGCCGACCTGCTGCGCGTCGCGCTGGCCGGATCGCTGCGCGGCTACGAGCTGCAGACCTTCGACGGCGGCATCCGGCGGCTGGAGCGGATCGACTATGCCGGCCAGCCCGCGGGCTATGTGGCGGCGCCCGGCGAGGTGGTCAATTACGCGGACAACCACGACAACCAGACCCTGTTCGACCTGAATGCACTGCGCCTGCCGCAGGACACCTCGCGCGAGGAGCGCGCGCGCGTGCAGCTGCTGGGCATGGCCGTCACCGCCTTCAGCCAGGGCGTGGCCTATTTCCATGCCGGCATCGAGACGCTGCGCTCCAAGTCGCTGGACCGCAACAGCTACGACTCGGGCGACTGGTTCAACCGCCTGGACTGGCGACTGGAGGACAACTTCTTCGCCACCGGCCTGCCGCCCGAGGCCGACAACGGCGCGCTGTACCCGCTGCTGCGGCCGGTGCTGGCCAATGCCCTGATCAAGCCGGAGCCGGCGCAGATCCGCTGGACCGCCGCGGCCTTCGCCGACCTGCTGCGCATCCGGGCCAGTTCCCGCCTGTTCCGGCTGGACAGCGCGGCCGAGGTGGCGCGGCGCCTGCGTTTTCACAACACCGGCCCGGCTCAGGAGCCGACCCTGCTGGTCGCCGAGCTGGACGGCCGGGGCCTGGCCGGCGCCGGCTTCGCCCGGCTGATCTACTTCATCAATGCCGGGCTGACGGAGCAGGGCCTGGCGCTGCCGGCCGCGCGCGGCCGCCCCTATGCGCTGCATCCGGTGCATCTGGCGCCCCAGGCCGCCGACCGACGGCCCGCCGAGCAGGCGCGCTTCGATGCCGCCACCGGCCGGTTCAGGGTACCGGCGCGCACCGCCCTGGTCTACGTGCTGAGATAGACGCGGCCCCTTCATTCCGGCACTGGCCTCGGCGTGCCTAAGGTGCTAGCTTTGTCTCGGGAGACAAGACACGCACCCGGAGGTGTTCCATCATGAAGATGCTTGCCATGCTCGTGCTGGCCCTGTCGGGCTGGCTGGCCGGCTGTGCCGCCACCCCGCCGGCCCGGCAGGATCCCGTGACGCTGTTCCACGACGGCCTGTTCAAGCCCGAGGCCCGGCCGGCGCATGCCGACGAGGTGTTCGCGCTGAGCCTCGAGATGCGCGCCTATCTGCAGCGCGAAATCGCGCTGCAGGCACGCGGCAAGGGCAGCCGGCAAGGCCTGATCGACGCGCTCTACAACAAGGGCATGCTGCAGCTGGAGTACGACTCCAGCCAGACCCTTACCGCCGCCGAGGCCTTTGCGGCGCGGCGCGGCAACTGCCTGTCCCTGGTGCTGATGACCTCGGCCTTCGCTAAGGCGATGGACCTGCCGCTGCGCTTCAACAGCGTCTATGTCGAGGAGCTCTGGAGCCGCAGCGGCGACCTCTATCTGGTTTCGGGGCATGTCAATCTGAGCCTGGGCAAATCGCTGATGGACCGGGGCCCGCGGGTCATCGAGAACGAGCTGCTGACCATCGACTTCCTGCCGCCCGAGCAGCTGCGCAACCAGCGCAGCCGCGTGATCGAGGAGCACACGGTGGTGGCGATGTACCTGAACAACCGCGCGGCCGAGCAGCTGCAGGCGGGGCTGACGGACGAGGCCTATTGGTGGGCGCGTGCCGCGGTGACCAAGGATCCGCGCTTCATGGCGGGCTACAACACGCTGGGCGTGATCTACCGGCGCGCCGGGCGCTCCGACCTGGCCGAGCAGGTGTTCCGCGCCGTGATGGCACAGGAGCCGGCCAATGCCCAGACCCTGTCCAACCTGATCCTGGTGCTGCGCGACCGCGGCCAGGGCGGCGAGGCGGACCTGCTGAACGCGCGGCTGCGCGACATCCAGCCCGATCCGCCGTTCAAGTTCTTCGACCAGGGCATCGCGGCAATGAAGCGCGGGGAATACAAGGAGGCCAAGCGCCTGTTCACGCGCGAGATCGAACGCTCGGCCTACTTCCACGAGTTCCATTTCTGGCTGGCGCTGGCCAACTACGGGCTGGGCGATCTGGCCGAGGTGCGCAAGCATCTGGCCCTGGCGCGCGACAACAGCACGACGACCAAGGATCGCGCCATGTATGCGGCCAAGCTGGACAGCCTGCGCGGCGTCCGTCTGACCGTCGACAAGCGCCCCGGTTGAGCCTCGCGGCTACAGCGGCGGCAGCCCGTGCCTGGCGCGGGCGCGGGCGCAGGCTTCGTCCCCCAGTCCCAGGGGCGCGCGCAGGCCGAACTCGCGGCAAGGCGCCGGGCGCCATTCGTAGATGCCGCAGCTGGCCTTGACGCCCACCGTGCCCACCAGGGCGGCGCAGCGCGGCCGGGCGTGGTCGGTGCCGCGCATGCGGGCCAGGCTGGCGGTGAGCTCCACCGTCAGGCCGTCCGGCACGCAGCCGCCTTCGCTTTGCAGCTCCGCGCGGGCAAAGTCGACGCGGAAGCTGGCGCAGCAGGCGCCGCACTCGATGCAGGGATTGCTCATGCCGGCAGTGTAGGGCGGGGCGCTCAGCGGGCCCGCACCACGGTGACGCTGCATTCCGCCTCGGCCAGCACCTGGGCCGACACGCTGCCCAGATAGCGCCGCAGCGCCGAACCGGCGCGCGCGCCCATCACGATATGGTCGACCTGGGCCTTGGCGGCAAACTCGATCAAGGCCTGGGCCGGGTCGGGCGCCTCCAGCACATGAAAGGTCAGGCGCGCATCCTCCAGGACCAGGGCGCGGCTGATCGGGCGCGCCCAATGCTTCAGCGCTACCAGCTGCTTCACATGCAGGCTCTGGCCCTGGGTATCGGTCAGCTCGTCCATGCCGATGCGTGCGATGCGCATCACGCTGACGCAGGCCAGGCGCGCGCCCGGTTCGGCATGCACCAGGCGCTGCACGGTCTCGCGCAGGCGCTCCAGCAGGGCCGGCGTGGCGGCCTGCGTGTCCACGGCGGCCATGATGATGGGGCTGCGCGCCAGCTGCGCGACGACGCCATCGGGCATGGACGCGGGCTCGTTGCCCAGCGCGAAGAACCAGCGCTTGAAGGCGGTCAGCATGCCGCTGGTCTGCAGCTTCTCGGCGCGCCGCGTCAAGGTCACGTCCTCGGGGCGCTGCAGATCCAGGGCCAACTGGGCGGCGCTCTGGTAGCGGCGCTCGGCCTTGACCTCCAGGCAGTGCAGGATGATCTCCTGCAGCCAGGGCGGCAGCTCGGGGCGCAGCGCACGCGGCGGCAGCGGCTCGACATAGAGGCGCCGGCGCAGGCCGCGCACCGAACTGGGCTGGCCGAAGGGGCGCTCGCCGGTGGCCAGGTGGTAGAGCATCACGCCCAAGGCGAACAGGTCGCTGCGCGGATCGCTGCGCACGAACTGCACCTGTTCCGGCGACATATAGGGGCCGGTGCCCATGGGCAGCTCGAACTCCTCCTCCAGCAGATCGGGCAGCTGGCCATGGCGCGACAGGCCGAAGTCCACCAGCACCGCCGTGCCGTCCGGGCGGAACATGATGTTGCTGGGCTTGATGTCCAGATGCACCACATGCTGGCGGTGCAGCTCATGCAGCGCGGTGGCGACCTTGATGCCGATGTCCACCACCTCGTCCAGCGGCAGCGGCGCCTGGTCCAGGCGCGGGCGCAGCGAGGGGCCGTCGACGCGCTCCATCACGATATAGGCCTGGCGCGTCCAGTCGCCGCGCGCCACGAAGCGAGGCACATGGGGTCCCTTGAGCGCAGGCATCAGCATCTGCTCCACCTCGAAGCCGACGATGGTGGCCGGATCCTCGCCGCCCTTGATGCGCGGCAGCTTCATGATCAGCGGCAGGTCCTCGCCGGGCTCGGGGGCGACGCGGCTGACGGCCCAGAGGTTGGCCATGCCGCCGCGGTGCAGGTGGGCGTCGAGCCGGAAGCCGTCGAGCACCAGGCCGGGCTCCAGCGGGCCCAGCGGGGGCAGGGTGCTGACCGGCTCGCCCTTGGCGCCCATCGTCACTCGCCCAGCGCCAGCCGCGCCGCCAGACGCTCGGCCACCGCCGCTGCCAGCCCGCCCTTGCGGATGCGCGCCGCGGCGGCCTCGACGTTGTAGGGCACGCGCTGGAAGCTCAGGCTGCCGCTCTCGGTGTTGAACAGCGCATAGCAGGCGGCCGGATTGCCATCGCGCGGCTGGCCGCAGGAGCCGGGGATGACCAGCCACTGCCGATGGCTCAGCAGCGGAATCTCGATGCCGGGCACGGGCGTGAAGTCGCCGGCCTTGCCGGTGCCGGACAGGTGATAGAGCATGGGCTCGTGCATATGGCCGCAGAAGGTGTAGCGGCTGGTGGTGGCCTGCAGGCTGCGCATCGCCTCCAGGCGCCCCTGGATGTACTCGAAGAACTCGGGGGCAAAGGCATTGGCATGCACGAACAGGCAGTCGTCCCAGGTCCTGCTGAGCGGCAACCCGGCCAGGAAGCGCAGTTGTTCGGGGTCGAGCTGCTCGCGCGTCCAGGCGGCGGCGGCGCGCGCATCCTCGCGCATGCCGGGCAGGGGGCCATGGGCCACGGCGCTGTCGTGATTGCCCAACACGGCGATCGCGCCGTCGGCGACCAGTTCGCGTACCCGGTCGACCACCCACGCGGGATCGCCGCCATAGCCGACATAATCGCCCAGCAGGGCGATCCGCTCGCTGCCCTGGGCCCGGGCATGCGCCAGCACGGCCTCGACGGCCTCGCGGTTGGCGTGCAGATCGCTGATCAGCGCAAGAATCATGAGTGGGATCATGTTACACAGGGCTGACGGCAGGCTGAGGCCGTGGCCCGGTTGTTCGATCCGTGGAGGATGGACATGTTGCTGCAAGGAGCTCGCCGCTGCGCCGCGCGGTGCATCGCGTTGACGCTGTGGCTTGCCGGCTTGCCGACTCCGGCGGCTGCGGATTGCTCGCGCGTCATGCAGGTGCCGGTGGCGCCGCTGGGGCTCAGCGTGGTGCAGACCGAGGACGGCTTCGGCGGCGTCTATCCCGACATCCTGCGTGCGCTGCCGGGCTGCAGCTTCGTGTTCACCAGCGTGCCGCGCGCGCGTCAGCAGGCCCTGTTCGAGGCGGGGCGCGCCGATCTGCTGGTGCCGGCCAGCAAGTCGGCGCGGCGCGACGAATGGGGGCATTTCGTGCCGCTGATACAGGCGCGTGCCCTGCTGATTTCGCTGAATGGCGAGCGGCCCGCGGTGCGCAGCCTGCAGGAACTGCGCGAACGCCGCGAGCTGCGCGTGGCCGTGGTGCGCGGCTTCGACTATGGCGAGACCTACCAGGCCCTGCTGCAGGACCTGCGCGTCCAGGGCCGGCTGGCGCTGGATGCGGACGTGGTCGCGGTGGGGCGCATGTTGTCGGCCGGCATGGCCGATCTGACCATCATGGTGCCCTCGATCTTCATCGGGGCCGCGCATCATGATGCACGGCTGAGGCCGCTGCTGGAGCGGCTGCGCCTCGAGCCGGTCGACGACCTGCCCTGGATGGAGAGCGGGGTGTATATCTCGCGCAGCGCGGTCAGCGAGGGTGACCGTGCGGTGCTGAGCGCGGCCTTGGAGCGCACCGCGCGCAGCGGCCTGGTCTGGAAGACTTTTCAGCGCTATTACCCGAGCGGCAGCCTGACGCAAGGCATCAGGCCGCGGCCGGAATAGGGCCGCTAGCCGATCCGTCCCAGCAGCAGATACTCCATCAAGGCCTTCTGCACATGCATGCGATTCTCGGCCTCGTCCCAGACCACGGACTGCGGGCCATCGATCACGTCGGCCGCAACCTCCTCGCCGCGGTGGGCCGGCAGGCAATGCATGAAGAGGGCGTCCGGCTTGGCGGCCGCCATCATCTCGGCATCGACGCACCAGTCGGCAAACGCGGCGCGGCGCGCCTCGTTCTCGGCCTCGTAACCCATGCTGGTCCAGACGTCGGTGGTGACCAGGTCGGCGCCGCGGCAGGCCTCCAGCGGATCCTTGATGACCTTGTAGCAGCCGGCGTCCTTGATGCCGGCAACCGCGGGGTCGACTTCATAGCCGCTGGGGGTGCTGACATGCACGGTGAAACCGAGGATCTCGGCCGCCTGCAGCCAGGTGTTGGCCATGTTGTTGCCGTCGCCCACCCAGGCCACGACACGGCCCTTCAGGCAGTCCATGTCGATCGCGCCGCGTCGGTCCATGCCGCGCTGCTCGATGAAGGTGAACAGATCGGCCAGGATCTGGCAGGGGTGGTACTCGTTGGTCAGACCGTTGATCACCGGCACGCGCGAGTGCGCCGCGAAGCGCTCGATCTTGGTCTGCTCGTAGGTGCGGATCATCACGATGTCGACCATGCGGCTGATCACGCGCGCGCTGTCCTCGATCGGTTCGGCGCGGCCCAGCTGGGAGTCGCCGGTGGTCAGGTGCACCACCGAGCCGCCCATCTGGTACATGCCGGCCTCGAAGCTGACGCGCGTGCGCGTGCTGGCCTTCTCGAAGATCATCGCCAGCGTGCGGTCGGCCAGCGGCTGGTAGCGCTCGTAGTTCTTGAAGCGGCGCTTGATGATGGCGGCGCGCTCGAACAGGTGGCCGTATTCCTCGGCCCGCAAATCCTTGAACTGCAGGTAATGGCGCATCAGGCTATGTCCTGGTTTCATAGGGCCGGCTTCATGGCTGAGCCAGGAAGGCCTTGACCAGGGGGGCCAGGATGGCGACGATCTGCGCGGCCTCGTCCTCCGAGAGAATCAGCGCCGGCACCAGGCGGATCACCTTGTCGGCGGTGACGCTGATCATCAGCCCGGCCTCGGCGGCCTGGCCCAGCAGCACGCCGCAGGGGCGGTCCAACTCGATGCCCAGCATCAGGCCCTGACCGCGGATCTCGACCACGCCCTTGAGCTCGCCCAGTTCGCGCTCCAGCCCGGCCCGCAGCGCCGCGCCGACCTTGGCGGCATGGGCCAGCAGGCCGTCTTCCTCCATGATCTTCAGCGTCTCGACGCCGGCGCGCATCGCCAGCGGGTTGCCGCCGAAGGTGGTGCCATGGTTGCCGGGCTGCATCACCTTGGCCGCGCGCGGGCCGCAGACGACGGCGCCGACCGGCACGCCCGAGCCCAGGCCCTTGGCCAGCGGCATCACATCCGGCTGGATGCCGGCCCATTGATGCGCGAACCACTTGCCGGTGCGGCCGATGCCGCATTGCACCTCGTCCAGCATCAAGAGGATGTCATGCCGGTCGCAGATGCGGCGCAGGCCCTGCAGGAACTCGATGCGGGCCGGGTTGATGCCACCTTCGCCCTGGATGGTCTCCAGGAAGATCGCGGTGATGTTGGGATGGCGTTGCAGCGCCGCCTCGACCGCCGGCAGATCGTTCAGCGGCACGCGCACGAAGCCCTCGACCAGCGGGCCGAAGCCGGCCTGCACCTTGGGATTGGCGGTGGCGGAGAGCGTGGCGATCGAGCGGCCGTGGAAGGCGCCCTCGAAGACCATGCATTCCGGCCGCATGTTGCCGCGGTCATGGCCGAACTTGCGCGCGATCTTCAGCGCCGCTTCGTTGGCTTCCAGGCCGGTGCTGCAGAAGAAGGCGTTCGTCAGGCCGGAGATCTCGCACAGCTTGGCGGCGAGCTGCTCCTGCAGCGGCACATGGTAGTAGTTGCTGCTGTGGATCAGCTTGGCGATCTGATCCTGCAGCGCGGGCACCAGCCGGGGATGGCCATGCCCCAGGGTGTTCACCGCGATGCCGCCCAGCCCGTCCAGGTATCGTCGGCCGTTGACGTCCCAAACCCAGCAACCCTGGCCATGCGACAGCGCGATCGGCAGTCGGCCATAGGTCTGCATCACATGAGGTTCGGTCGGAGCAACGGGCACGGTGGCTGGGGCGTTCATCAACTTTCCATTCAAGGGGGTGGAAGAAACTGCCGCCGGATGGGGCAGCGGAAGTCAATTCTAAGGGGCCACCTGTCGCCGCCGATGCTTGTGTCAAGAACTGCCGGCCCGTTGTTCGGGCTTCATTCCCCTTCGTGCTGCGGCGCAACACATCCGAGGCACAATAGCGCCTTTGTCGCTCGACGCGACCGTGCCTCTTTCTTCATGAGCCAGTCCCCCAAAACGCGCGAAGTTTTCATCCAAGGCCTGACCTTGGAGGGGCGGACCTTCAGGCCCAGCGACTGGGCGGAGCGCCTCGCCGGCGCCATGTCTTGCTTCGGGCCCGGCGGTGCGCGCAGCGGCCCCGGTGCCCATATCGGCTACTCGCCGTACTGCGTGCCGACGGTGATCAACGGCGTCAAATGCGTGATCGTCAACGAAGAGCTGAAGAGCATCGAGCCGATGGCCTGGGACTTCGTGATGAATTTCGCCCGCGACAACCGCCTGCAGGTTGCCGAGGCCTGCCTGCTGCCCTCCAAGTAGCCCCGCAAGTAGCCCGCCAAGTCACCCGACCGGCGCCGCTGTCGCGGCTGTCCCGCCAACAAGGGACGATGGTTCATGCCGGGCTTGCTTGCCCGCCTTGTTTCGAGTTGTTGTAATCGAGCGGGGCGGTGCGCGTGATCTGATGGGCCGCAACCCCAAATTCCTCATACACATCGGGGGCCGGAGTGAACTGGATGCAGGCCGCAGGGCTGCGCCCTCAGTCGGGGGCGTGCGATCGGATGGGCTGCCGCCGGCTGCGCCCCGCCGCTCGCGAGACCGGGCAGCACGGATGAGCGCCAAGCCCATGACCACCTGGGTGTTGCTGCGGGGCCTGACACGCGAAAGCGGCCATTGGGGCGAATTCCCTGCCATCTTCGCCAGGGCGCTCGAGGAGTTGCAGCCCAATGTCCGCGTGCTGACCTTGGACCTCCCCGGCAATGGCACCCTGTACCGTCAGACCAGCCCCAGCCGGGTGGCCGACATGGTGGCCGCCTGTCGCGATGAACTGGCGCGGCGGAGCATTCACGAACCGGTCTACCTGCTGTCCATGTCCCTGGGGGGGCTGGTGGCCTGCGAATGGGTGGCGCGCCATCCCGGCGAGGTGGCAGGCACCGTGCTGATCAACACCAGTCTGCGACCCTACAGTCCCTGGCTGCGACGCCTGCGGCCGCTCAACTACTGGAGGCTGCTGACGCTGGGGCTGATGCGGCGCATCGGGGTGCGCTGGTGCGAGGCGCGCGTGCTGAGTCTGACCTCGCGCATGGTGCGGGAACCCCGATCGGTGCTGGAGTCCTGGGTGGCCTTGCAGCGCCAGCACCCGGTCGGCCTGCGCAACGGCCTGCGGCAATTGCTGGCGACCATGCGCTACCGGGCCAGTCGCGGCAAGCCCTCGGTGCCGACGCTGCTGCTGTGCAGCCAGGCGGACAGTCTGGTGGATTGGCGTTGCTCGCAGGCCCTGAGTCGGGCCTGGGGGGTGCCCTTGCGGCTGCACACGCAGGCCGGGCATGACTTGCCGCTGGACGATCCGGCTTGGGTGGCCCGGGCCGTCTGCGACTGGCTGCGCACGCTCAGGATGCATGCGGGCGCAGGTGTCGGGGTGGGGCGGCCTTCCTTGCTGGCGCGGGGGCAGGTGGCCTTGCGCTGAGAGGTTGCGGTGCCAGTGATCGGCCGCGTTGGCAAGGCGCCAATGAGAAAGGCCCGCTAAGCGGGCCTTCTCAAACTTTGCACCAGATCTGGTTGTTTCAGGCGGCCAGCGCCTTGATCTTGGCGGACAGGCGGCTCTTGTGACGAGCAGCCTTGTTCTTGTGGAAGATGCCCTTGTCGGCGACCGAATCGATCACGGCCTGGGCGGTCTTGAAGAGCTCGGCAGCCTTGGTCTTGTCGCCAGCGACCACGGCCTTTTGCACGTTCTTGACGACCGTGCGGAATTTGGAGCGCAGCGCCGTGTTGGCGGCGTTCAGCTTGACGTCCTGGCGGGCGCGCTTGCGGCCGGATGCCAGACGGACGGTTTTCTTCTTGGCTTTGGAAGAGCTTGCCATGTTGTATGTCTACCCAGATGGTGCAAAGACGGCGAGTGTAGCACTTTTGTGACTCGCATGGCAATGCTGGACGAGCGCGGCATTGATAATGCGCCGGCCCGACGCTCCGGCCTGCCTGGCCGGCCGCGGTTCCGATCCATTGATTGCCCTCCATGAACCTGCTGCGCGCCGCCTCCACCATTTCCGTGCTGACCCTGGCCTCGCGCATCACCGGGCTGATCCGGGAGCAGATGGTGGCCGCCCTGTTCGGGGCCTCCACGCTGACCGACGCCTTCCAGGTGGCCTTTCGCATTCCCAATATGCTGCGCCGGCTGTTCGCGGAAGGTGCGTTCTCGCAGGCCTTCGTGCCGCTGCTGGCGCGCACCCGGGCGGCCGAGGGCGACGCGCATACCCATGGGCTGATCGATGCCGTGGCCACCGTGCTGCTGTGGGCGCTGCTGCTGACCTGCGCCCTGGGCGTGCTGGGCGCACCGCTGCTGGTCTGGCTGCTGGGCGCCGGACTGCCGGCCGAAGGCCGCGAGGCGGCGGTGGTGATGACGCGCTGGATGTTTCCCTATATCGGCTGCATGTCCCTGGTGGCGCTGGCGGCCGGCATCCTGAACACATGGCGGCGCTTCATGGTGCCGGCTATCACGCCGGTGCTGCTCAACCTGTCGGTGATCGGCTGTGGTTTCCTGCTGGCACCCTGGATGCGTGCACAGGGCTGGCAGCCGATCTACGCGCTGGCGATCGGCGTGATGCTGGGGGGGCTGCTGCAGCTGCTGGTGCAGATCCCGGCGCTGCGCCGCATTGGCGTCATGCCGCGCCTGGGTCTGCGGCCATCCGCATTGCGCCGGGCCTGGGGGCACCCGGGCGTCAGGCAGGTGTTGGGCGCGATGGGGCCGGCCCTGCTGGGCGTCGGGGTGGCCCAGCTGTCGCTGGTGATCAATACCCAGATCGCGATCTTCGTGGCCGAAGGTGCGGCCTCCTGGCTGACCTATGCCGACCGTCTGATGGAGTTTCCGACCGCGCTGCTGGGCGTGGCCCTGGGCGCCGTGCTGACGCCGCAGCTGGCGGCGGCGCAGGGCAAGGGGGAGGGCGAGGCCTATTCGGCGCTGCTGGACTGGGGGCTGCGCATGGTGCTGCTGCTGGCCCTGCCTTGTGCCGTCGCGTTGCTGGTGTTTGCCCAGCCGATGGTGGCCGTGCTCTACCACCGGGGCGCCTTCACCGCCCAGGATGTGGCCCAGACCAGCCTGGCGGTGATGGGCTATGGCGTCGGCCTGATGGGCCTGGTGGCGATCAAGGTGCTGGCGCCCGGCTTTTATGCGCGCCAGGACATGCGAACGCCGGTGCGTATCGCGATCACGGTGCTGGTGCTGACCCAGGTGCTGAACGCGCTGCTGGTGCCCTTCTTGGGCGTGGCCGGGCTGGCGCTGGCCATCGGCTTGGGGGCTCTGATCAATGCGGCCTGGCTGCTGCGCGGTCTCAAGCGTCTTGGCAGCTATGCGCCGGCGCCGGGCTGGCTGGGCTTCGTCCTGCGCGTGGCCCTGGCCAGCGCGGCGATGGGAGCGCTGCAGTACGGGTTGGCGCGCCATTTCGACTGGATTGCCCTGGGGCGGCAGGAAGGCTGGCGGGCCCTGGCGATGGCCGGCAGCCTGGCGGGCTCGGCCCTGCTGTACTTCGCGGTGCTGGCGCTATCGGGCCTGAAGCTGCGCCAGTTTGCGCGCCGGGCTTAGACTGTGGGCATGACCGCTTCGCTGCGCCTGCATGCCCCGTCGGCCCTGGAGTATTTCGCCAGCCTGGTGGCGGAGGACGAGGGGCTCAATCTGCTGGAGGCTGCCGCGGCGATCGCGCAGGATGAGTACCCCGAACTGGACGTGCAGGCCGTGCTGGCCGACGTCGATGCGCTGGCCCAGCGCCTGCGCCAGCGTCTGGCCGCGGATGCCGCGCCCAGCCACCGCCTGCGCCTGCTGAACCGCTACTTCCACGAGGAGCTGGGTTTCGCCGGCAATGTCAACGACTACTACGAGCGGGGCAACAGCTTCATCCATCGCGTGCTGGAGACGCGCCGCGGCATTCCGATCGCGCTGGCCGTGATCTATCTGGAGATGGCGGCCCAGATCGGCTTGCAGGCCCATGGCGTGGCTTTCCCCGGCCATTTCCTGATCAAGCTGCATCTGCCTCAGGGGGAGGTGGTGCTGGATCCGTTCACCTGCCAGTCGCTGTCGCGCGAGGCGCTGGAAGAGGCACTGCTGCCCTACCGCGAGGGGCGCGAAAATCTGCCGCTGGAGCGTTTCCTGCGCAGCGCCACGCCGCGCCAGGTGCTGGCACGCATGCTGCGCAATCTGAAGGAAATCCACCGCAGCGCGGCCGACTGGGCGCGCCTGCTGGCGGTGCAGCAGCGCCTGGTGCTGCTGTTGCCCGACGATGTCGGCGAATTGCTGGACCGGGCGCAGGTGCTGGAGGCGCTGGGCCATTGGCGCGGCGCGGCGGCCGATCTGGAGCGTTGCCTGGCCCTGCAGCCCGACGCACCGCAGGCCGACGAGATCCGCACGCGCTGGCGGACCCTGCAGGCGCGCGGCAACCCGCCGCTGCACTGAGGCATGCCCCGGGGGCGCCTTAGAATCGCGCCCGGTTGCGGCAGGCGGGTTTTCGGGAACCCGGGCCGCGGTACAAAGGTTGGTTCTCTTTGAAGCAGATTCCGCTCTCGCTGGGCCCCGAGCCCATGTACAGCTTTGACAATCTCCTGCCCGGCGCGAATGCCGCGGCGCTGGCGCATCTGCAGGCGCTGACGCCCGGCGCGCCGCCGGTGTTCCTGTGGGGCGGGGCGGGCAGCGGCAAGACCCATTGCCTGCGCGCGCTGGCGCTGGCCTGGCAGGCCGCCGGCGCCCAGGTGGGCTGGTACGGCGCCGGCACCGCGCTGCCCTGGGAACTGCCGGCCCAGCCCAGCCTGCTGCTGCTGGATGATTGCCAGGACTACGATGCCGGCCAGCAGCATGCGGCCTTCCAGCTCTTTGTCGAGGCCGCCACCCATGGCCTGGCGGTGGTGGCCACCGGCACCGCGCCGCCGGTGGACCTGGCGCTGCGCGAGGACCTGCGCACCCGGCTCGGCTGGGGGCCGACCTTCGCGCTGCAGCCGCTGTCGGAGCAGGAGGTGCGCTCGGCGCTGCGCCGCGAGGCCGACCGGCGCGGCATCTTTCTCTCGGACGAGGTGATGGACTACCTGCTGACCCGCTTCGCCCGCGACCTGAAACACCTGATGGGCCTGCTGGACCGGCTCGACGAGTTCGCGCTGTCGGCCAAGCGGGCGGTCACCGTGCCGCTGCTGCGCCAGATGCTCGCCGACCAAGCCTAGGAAAGAAGTATTCGCACATGAATCTGACGCTCTTCGATCTGGACGGGACCCTGATCCCGCACGACTCCGACCACGCCTTCGGCGGTTTCATGGTCGACATCGGCTGGGCCGACGGCGAGCAATGGCGCCGGCGCAACGACGAGTTCTTTGCCGAGTACCAGGCCGGCCAGCTGGACCTGGACCGCTATATCGAGTTCGCCACCTCGGTCTGGCGCGTCCGTCCGCTGGAGGATGCGCTGGCGGCGCGCGAGCGCTTCATGGCCGAGGTGATGCGGCCGATGCTGATGCCGCAGGCCTTCGAGCTGGTGAAGCAGCACCAGGAAGCCGGCGATCTGGTCGCCATCGTCACCGCCACCAATGCCTTCGTGACCGAGCCGATCGCCCAGGCCTTCGGTGTCGAGACCCTGATCGCGGTGAACCTGCAGCGCGATGGCGCGGGGCGCTACACCGGCAAGGTCGAGGGCGTGCCCTCGTTCCAGGCCGGCAAGATCACGCGGGTGGAGCAGTGGCTGGCCGGCTTGGGGCGACAATGGCAGGATTTTGAGCGCATCCACTTCTACAGCGACTCGATCAACGACCTGCCGCTGCTGGAGCGCGTCAGCCACCCCGTGGCGACCAATCCGACCCCGGCCCTGGCCAAGATTGCCGATGCGCAGGGCTGGCCCCAACTGAAACTCTTCCCATGATCAAGAAATTCATCGACAAGCTGCTCGGCAAGCCTGCGGCCAAGGGCAGCCCGCTGGGCAAGCGGGTGGAGGTCCAGGTGGCCGAGCATGGCATCGATCCGGGACTGCTGGACGAGCGTGCGGTCAAGGTGGTGCAGACGCTCGCCGATGCGGGCTTCGAGGCCTATATCGTCGGCGGCGCGGTGCGGGATCTGCTCCTCGGTATGCGGCCCAAGGACTTCGACGTGGCCACCAATGCCACGCCCGAGCAGGTCAAGGGCCTGTTCCGGCGCGCCTTCATCATCGGCCGGCGCTTTCGCATCGTCCACGTGGTCTACGGCCGCGGTCGTGAGCACGAGGTGATCGAGGTCTCGACCTTCCGCGCCCTGCTGGGCCAGGAGGCGGCCGAGCAGGTTAGCGGCAACGAGAAGACCTCCAAGGCCGAGCTGGCCGGCAAGTCCCATGTGGTCGATGCCGAGGGCCGGGTCTTGCGCGACAACGTCTGGGGCCCGCAGATCGAGGATGCGGCGCGCCGCGACTTCACGGTCAACGCGATGTACTACGAGCCGCAGCGCCAGCTGGTGGTCGACTATCACGGCGGGCTGGGCGATGCGCGCAAGAAGGTGCTGCGCATGATCGGCGACCCCGAGACCCGCTACCGCGAGGACCCGGTGCGCATCGTGCGCGCGGTGCGTTTCGCCGCCAAGCTGGGCTTCGAGCTGGAGCCCAAGACGCGCGCGCCGGTCAGGAAGATGGCCGAGCTACTGACCAATGTGCCGGCCTCGCGCCTGTTCGACGAGATGATCAAGCTGCTGCAGACCGGCCATTCGCTGGCCAGCCTGGAGCAGCTGCGCAAGCAGGGGCTGGCACGCGGCATCTTCCCGATCCTCGACGCGATGCTCAACGAGCAGGGCGAGCTGGGCGAGGGCGCCTCGGCCAAGTTCGTGCGCCTGGCCTTCGAGGACACCGATCGCCGCGTGGCCGAAGGGCGCGGCGTCTCGCCCAGCTTCATGCTGGCCTGCATGCTGTGGCGCGAGGTGCTGGAGCGCTGGAACAAGCTCCGCGAGAGCGGCGAGCCGCCGGTGCCGGCGCTTTCGCAGGCCATCGACGCGGTGTTCGATGCCCGCATCGGCGACATCTCGGGCCGCGGCAAGCTGGCCACCGACATGCGCGAGATCTGGATGATGCAGCCGCGCTTCGAGCGCCGCAGCGGCAACGGCGTCTACACCCTGGTCGAGCAGCCGCGCTACCGCGCGGGCTTCGACTTCCTGCGCCTGCGTGCCGATGCCGGCGAGATCGAGGCCCCGCTGGCCGACTGGTGGGAAGACTTTGCGCTGGGCAGCGACGAGGAGCGCGAGGCCCTGCTGGATCAGGCGCGGGAAGCGGATCGGGCCGACAAGTCGCGTCGCGGCCCCAAGGTGCATCGCCTGCCGCGTAAGGATGGCGCCGCCGCGCCGTCGCCGGCAGCGGCTGGGCCCGATGAGGATGTCGCGCCCGCCGCCAAGAAGCGCCGTCGCCGTCGCAAGCCGGCCGCCAAGGATGCCGCCGCCGCGCCGGCCGGTCCGGCCGCCGAATGAGCGTCGGGCCGGGCAGGGTGCAGGCCTATATCGGCCTGGGTGCCAATCTCGGCGATCTGGTAGCCACGCTGCGCGCCGCATTGGCGGCGCTGGCGGCCCTGCCCGCGAGCCGGCTGGACGCGGTCTCCGGCGCCTACCGCAGCGCGCCGGTCGAGGCGGGCGGCCCCGATTATCTGAATGCCGTGGCCCGGCTGGACACGGGGCTCGCGCCCGCGGCCCTGCTGGACGCCTTGCAGGCCATCGAGCTGGCCCATGGCCGCCAGCGGCCTTATCCGAACGCACCGCGTACCCTGGATCTGGACCTGCTGCTGTACGGCGATCTGCAACTGAACAGCCCGCGCCTGCAACTGCCGCATCCGCGCCTGCACCGCCGCGCCTTCGTGCTGCGGCCGCTGCTGGAACTGGCGCCGGCCTTGAGGGCGCCCGGATTGGGCGCCCTGTCCCCCTACCTGCCCAGCGTGGCCGACCAGCGCGTTGAGCGCGTTGAGCGACTGGACCTTTCGCTTCATCCGATCTGAGGGCCTGCCGATGTATTCATGACGGCGGCCGGCCATGGGCGCTCGGGGGGGGGGCTGCAGGCGCCGCTGAAGATCGCCCAGGAGATCCCCAGAAATTGGTCGCGATGGTGCCCGAGCCCTTCTCGATGCTCTTCTCTGTATCTTCCCGCCCTGCAAGACCGGCGTCGTCCGGGCCGGCCTGTGCCTGATGGACGCGGGGTTGATGGCCGCGGTGTATTGCACAGGTATCTCGTTTTCCGCACGCCCCGCGCCGGGGTGAGGCGGCGCCGGAGGCTGTACGCCCCGTTACACTCCCGCCTTCTTTTGTGACCGAGTGATGACGAGTTCGTGACGAATGTTGTTGCGTCCGCCTCGGGAAGAGGCCCGTTCCGGGCGCATCAGGAGAACCCATTCATGCTGTTTGGCAAGCTGCTGCCCCGCGAGGGCAATTTTTTTGAGCTCTTCAACGAGCATGGCAATCAGATCGTCGAAGGCGCGCGCGCCTTCATGCTGATGATCCAGAACTACGGCGATCTGACCCTGCGCGAGAAGTACGCCGCCGAGGTCGACAGGGCCGAGCATCAGGCCGACCGCGTCACCGCCGAGGTGAACCGTCTGCTGCACCGCACCTTCATCACGCCGATCGACCGTGAGCAGATCCACGGCCTGATCAATGCGATGGACGACATCCTGGACCTGCTGCAGGACTCCAGCGAGACCATGTCGCTGTACGACGTGCGCGCCATCACCGAGGAGGTGCTGCGCCTGGGTGAGCTGTCGGCCAAATGCTGCGAGCGCGTCCAGCATGCCGTGTCGCTGCTGCCCAAGCTGAGCCAGCCGCAAACCGCCGAGGCGGCGATCAAGACCTGCGAGGAGATCGACCAGCTGGAGTCCGACGCCGACCGCGTGATGCGTGCCGCGATGTCCAAGCTGTTCCGCGAGCAGGAAGATGTGCGCGAACTGATCAAGCTGAAGGCCATCTACGAGCAGCTGGAGTCGATCTCCGACCGCTGCGAGGACGTGGCCAACCTGATCGAGGGCATCGTCCTCGAGAACTCCTGATCGGACCGTCTCTCCATGGAAACGGTACAGATCGCGTTCTGGGTCGTCGCGCTGCTGGTCGTGCTGGCGGTGCTGTTCGACTTCATGAACGGTTTCCACGATGCGGCCAATTCGATCGCCACGGTGGTGTCCACCGGCGTGCTGAAGCCGCAGCAGGCGGTGCTGTTCGCCGCCTTCTTCAATGTCATCGCGGTGGCTTTCTTCCAGCTGAAGGTGGCCCAGACCATTGGCCGCGGCATCGTCGAGCCCGGCATCGTCGATCACCATGTGGTGTTCGGTGCGCTGATCGGTGCCATCGCCTGGAACGTCATCACCTGGTGGTATGGCATCCCCTCGTCCAGCTCGCATGCGCTGATCGGCGGCATCGTCGGTGCGGTGATCGCCAAGGCCGGTGTGTCCAAGCTGATCGCCGGCGGCGTGCTGAAGACGATGCTGTTCATCTTCGTGTCGCCGCTCTTGGGCTTCCTGCTCGGGTCGCTGCTGATGGTGATCGTCGCCTGGCTGTTCCGGCGCAGCTCGCCGCTGCGGGTGGACAACTGGTTTCGCCGCCTGCAGCTGGTGTCGGCCGCGCTGTACAGCCTGGGCCATGGCGGCAACGATGCGCAGAAGACCATCGGCATCATCTGGATGCTGCTGGTGGCTTCGGGCTATATGGCGGCCAGCGACACGCATCCGCCGTCCTGGGTGATCTGGGCCTGCTATATCGCGATCGGCCTGGGCACCATGTTCGGCGGCTGGCGCATCGTGCGCACCATGGGCCAGAAGATCACCAAGCTGAAGCCCGTGGGCGGCTTCTGCGCCGAGACCGGCGGGGCGATCACGTTGTTCCTGGCGACCTCGCTGGGCATCCCGGTCTCGACCACGCACACCATCACCGGCGCGATCGTCGGCGTCGGCTCGGTGCAGCGCGCCTCGGCGGTGCGCTGGGGTGTGGCCGGCAACATCGTCTGGGCCTGGATCTTCACCATCCCCGCCTCGGCCTTCATGGCCGGCATCTGCTACTGGTTGAGCTTCACGCTGTTCTGATGGCGGTCGCGAAACGGGGCCGTAGGCCCCTTTTCATTGGCTGAGGGCCTGCGCCGCCTCGGCCTGGGTCTCGAAGTAGCGCTGGGCGCTGAAAGCGATCGTCGTCATCAGCACGGCGCCACCGATCAGCAGGCAGGTGATCACGCCGATGATGTTGATCCAGCCGCTGGCGCGCGCCGGCAGGCCCGGGTTGCGCTGGGCATGCCACTTCTCGTCGGGCGTCAGGCCGTAGACGATGCCGCTGAGCATGGCGATCACCAGCATCACGCCCAGCAGCGGCATCAGCAGCCAGCTCAGGCGGTCGTCCTGGCCCAGCAGTTCCATGCGCTGCATGCCGTACAGACCCGCCAGCGTGGGCCAGGGAAACAGCCAGGCCCAGCGGTCGGAGAGTCCATGCAGATAGAAGCGGTGCAGACCGAAACTGCCCAGCAGCAGGGCCAGCCAGGTGGCCAGGGTCTTGGATTTGTAGGCCGGCATCGTCACTCCGGGCTGCTCTGATCGCCCTGGCCAAGCTGGCGCTGCATCAGCACCACATCCAGCCAGCGGCCGAACTTCCAGCCCGAGCTCTTCAGCACGCCGGTGTGTTCGAAGCCCAGCGCGCGGTGCACGCCGATCGAGCCCTGGTTCTGAGCGTCGCCGATCACGGCCAGCATCTGGCGCGCGCCCTGCGCCTCGCAGCGCGCGATCAGCTCGGCCAGCAGCAGGCGGCCGACACCCTTGCCCTGGGCGTCCGGGTGCAGATAGATCGAATCCTCCAGGCAGAATCGGTAGGCCAGGCGAGGGCGGAAATAGTTAGCATAAGCATAGCCCAGCACCCGATCGTCCTGCTCTGCCACCAGCCAGGGCAACTGCCTGTTCAGCACCTCGCTGCGGCGGCGCGTCATCTCGGCCAAGTCGGGAACTTCGGTCTCGAAGGTGCCGGTGCCATGCAGCACGGCCTGGGCGTAGATGGCCTGGATGGCGGGCAGGTCTTGCTCGGTGCTGGGGCGGATCAACAGGGTTTCGCTGTTCATTTTCTCGGGTTGCCTGGGATTTGCTGTCAGGCGAGTTTATAATGCTAGGTTTTGGTGCCGGTCACTTCGCGGTGGCGTATCTACGGTGCCAATTGCTGTGCTCGGGTTCCGGCGAAGAAATTCCAAGGGGCTCGCAGCTGTTTCGATCTGCTCGCCCTGAGTGTCTCCTGGTGCGGTGGAACGCTTTCGAGATCATCAAAGGATTCATCATGGTCGTGATTCGACTCGCACGCGGCGGCTCCAAGAAGCGCCCCTTCTACAACATCGTCGTCGCCAACAGCCAACAGCGCCGTGACGGCCGCTTCATCGAGCGCGTGGGTTTCTACAACCCGGTCGCTTCCGGTGCTGCCGAGTCCCTGCGCGTCGCGATGGACCGCGTCAGCTACTGGACCGGCGTTGGCGCCCAGCTGTCGCCCACCGTCGCCCGTCTGGTCGACCAGGCCAAGAAGGCCGTCGCCTAATCAAGTGGTGACGACGGCCGCGCCCGAATCCCGCGATCCTTCGGCCTGGCCGGAGGATGCGGTGGAGGTCGGGCGCGTGCTTGACGCCTGGGGCATCAAGGGCTGGGTCAAGATCCAGTCCTATTCCACCGATGCCCAGGCGCTATTTGCCTCGCGGCGCTGGTTCCTCCAGCCGCCCGAGGGCAAGCCCGCGGCAAAGCCCTTGCCGCAGGTGCTGAAGATTCTGTCGGTACGCGACCATGGCGATGGCATCGTGGCCAACGTCGAGGGCGTTGCGGACCGCGGCGGGGCCGAGGCCCTGCGCGGCGCGCGCATCTTCATCTCGCGTGCCCAGTTCCCCAAGTCCGATACGGACGAGTATTACTGGGTCGATCTGATCGGCCTCACCGTCGTCAATCGCCTGGGCGAAACGCTCGGCGAGGTGGTCGGCCTGCTGGACACCGGCCCGCACAGCGTGCTGCGCATCGTGCCGCCGGGGCTGACCCCGCCGGTCAAGCCAGACCAGGAGCGCCTCCTGCCCTTCGTCTCGGCCTTCGTCGACTCGGTGAGCCTCGAAGAGCGCCGCATCACGGTCGACTGGGGCCTGGACTACTGAAGCGAACGGCGCCTGCCGCGCACGCGCCACCATGCGCTTCGACCTGATCACCCTGTTCCCGGAGCTTTTCGGGCCGCACCTGAGCAGCGGCGTGACGCGCCGTGCCTTCGAGAGCGGCCAGGTCGATGTGCGCCTGTGGCAGCTGCGCGATTTCGCCGAGGACAACTACCGTCGCATCGACGACCGGCCCTATGGCGGCGGCCCCGGCATGGTGATGCTGGCCGAGCCGCTGGAGCGGGCGCTGGCGGCCGTCAAGGCCCAGCGTCTGGCGCAGGGGGGCGAGGCGGCTCCGGCGGTGATCCACTTCAGCCCCACCGGCCGGCGCATCGACCAGGCCCTGGTGAGCGAGCTATCCCAAGGTCCGGGTGCGGTCCTGCTGTGCGGTCGCTACGAGGGCATCGACCAGCGTTTCCTGGATCGCCATGTCACGCTGGAACTGAGCCTGGGCGACTTCGTGCTTTCGGGGGGCGAACTGCCGGCGCTGGCCCTGCTGGACGGGCTCGCGCGCCTGCAGCCGGGCGTGCTCAATGATGCCGCCTCGCACGAGCAGGACAGCTTTTCCGACGGGCTGCTCGACTGCCCCCACTACAGTCGGCCCGAACTGCTGCTGACGCCCGAGGGTGAGGCCATGCCGGTGCCGCCGGTGCTGTTGTCCGGCCATCATGCGCAGATCGCCCGCTGGCGCCGGGAGCGCTCGCTGGCGCTGACCTGGCAGCGCCGCCCGGACCTGATCGAGGCCGCAAGGCGGGCCGCCAAGCTGAGTCGCGAGGACGAGAAGTTCCTCGCCACATTGACGAAGCCCGCCGGCGGGCTATAATGTCCGGCTTTTCCGATCCTCTACCGGGCTGCGCGCTGACTTTATAGCGTGCGACAAGGCCAGTACCGACTTGGCGGCAAACTTGCCCTGCATATAGCATGGGCACCGCAAGTTCCACCCTGGCTTAAATATCGCGCCGGCAAGATCGCATGGAGAGAGAAACCTCATGGATCTGATCCAAACCCTTGAGCAAGAAGAAATTGCTCGTCTGAACAAGACCATCCCGGCCTTCGCCCCCGGCGACACCGTGATCGTCAGCGTGAACGTGGTTGAAGGCAGCCGCAAGCGCGTGCAGGCCTACGAAGGCGTCGTGATTGCCAAGCGCAACCGCGGCCTGAACAGCAGCTTCATCGTTCGCAAGATCTCCAGCGGCGAAGGCGTCGAGCGTACCTTCCAGCTGTACAGCCCGCTGATCGCCACGATCGAAGTGAAGCGCCGCGGTGACGTGCGCCGCGCCAAGCTGTACTACCTGCGCGAGCGTTCGGGCAAGTCGGCCCGCATCAAGGAGAAGCTGGCTTAATTGCTGCTTCGGCCTCAAGAGAAACCGCCCTCCGGGGCGGTTTTCTCGTTTCGGGCCTATGCTTGGACCCATGTCCCGCCCCCCGATCCTGAATCCGCAAGCGGTGCCCGTGACCGGCGCCGACCACCATCTCCCCGCCGTGCCGGCCGAGGCCCTGCAGCCCGAGGCGCTGCGCCGCCGCTTCGCCGCGCCGCCGGCCTGGCAGCCGGAGATTTCCGGCGATGGCGGGCGTGGATCGTCGGCCTGGGCGCAGCGCGCACCGGCCGCCGCCGCGGTGCTGGTGCCGCTGGTGATGCACGACAGCGGCACCACGCTGCTGCTGACCCGCCGCACCGCGCATCTGCGCGACCATGCCGGTCAGATCAGCTTTCCCGGCGGCCGCGTCGAGCCCGAGGACGAGGGCGTGATCGCCACCGCATTGCGCGAGACGGAGGAGGAGATCGGCCTGGCGCGCGAGCATATCGACGTCATTGGCCGGTTGCCCATCTATACGACCGTGACGGCCTTCGAGGTCTCGCCCGTGGTCGCCCTGGTGCGGCCCGGCTTCGATCTGACGCTCGATGCCTTCGAGGTCGACGAAGCCTTCGAGGTGCCGCTGGGGTTCCTGATGAATCCCGCCAATCACCAACGCCATCTGTTCAGCTGGGAGGGCGGCGAGCGCCAATTCCTGTCCATGCCCTGGATTGCACGGGACCCGCAGGAGGGTGGGGCGCCGCGCGAGTATTTCATCTGGGGCGCAACGGCCGCGATGCTGCGCAACCTCTATCGCTTCCTCAGTGCCTGATCCGGGCTTGAAGCAGGCGAGCCGCGGCTATCATCCCGGCCCATGAACTTCTTTGCGGTCTTGTTCGCCCTGATCTGCGAGCAACTCAAGCCCCTGCCACATGGGAATCGCATCCACGAAAGCGTGATCTCCTGGGTGCGCTGGACCGGGCGCAACTTCGATGCCGGCCGGGAGCACCATGCCGGCGTGGTCTGGGCCATCACCGTGATCGGCCCGGCCCTGCTGACGGCCGGCATCTATCTGGCGCTGCGCCAGTTCAGTGTGCTGCTGGCCCTGGCCTTCGATGTGCTGGTGCTCTACCTGACGCTGGGCTTCCGCCAGTTCAGCCATTACTTCACCGACATCCGCGACGCGCTGGAACGCGGCGACGAGCTGGAGGCGCGCCGCCTGCTGGCCGAATGGCGCCATCTGGATGCCAGCGAGCTGCCGCGCACCGAGCTGCTGCGCCATGTGATCGAGCATTCGCTGCTGGCCGCGCACCGCCATGTGTTCGGGGTGTTCTTCTGGTTCGTGCTCTTGTCCACCCTGGGGCTGGGCCCGGCGGGCGCGGTGCTGTACCGCATGGCCGAATTCGCCGGCCGCTACTGGGCCTTCAAGAGCCGCACGCTGGATGCGCCGACCAACGAACGCCTGATGCAGATCTCGCGCCGCCTGTTCGGCTGGATCGACTACATGCCGGCGCGCCTGACCGCCACCGGCTTTGCCATCGTCGGCAACTTCGAGGAAGCGGTGAACGGCTGGCGCCGCGATGCCCGACTCTGGCTGCATGCCAACGAGGGCATCATCCTGGCGTCGGCGGCCGGCGCCCTGGGCGTGCAACTCGGGGGCTCGGCGGCCCCCGGCGTGACGCCGGACCGCAGCAAGACCTTCGAGGCCGGCGGCGATGCCGAGGCCAATAGCGCCCAGGGTTCGACCCAGGGCCAAGAGCCGCAACTGGGCCATCTGCAGAGCCTGGTCGGCTTGGTGTGGCGCTCGGTCGTGCTGTGGATGCTGCTGCTGGCGCTGCTGACGCTCGCGAACCTGGTCGGCTGAACCGACGCCCTTGACCCGCACAAAGCCCTGGATGGGGCGGGGGCTTGGCGATTAATATGATGTTGATCATATTTTAGCGTAGAGTCTCGCCCATGCAGTCCAAACCGAGCAAGCGCGAGCAGACGTACGAACGCATCGTCGAGGTGGCCTCGCGGGCCATCCGGCGCGGCGGCTATGGCGGGGTCGGCGTGGCCGACATCATGAAGGAGGCCGGTCTCACGCATGGCGGCTTCTATGCCCATTTCGAGTCGCGCAACGCGTTGCTGGCCGAGGCGCTGACGTACGCCGGGCGCGACAGCTCGGCCAGGGTGGCGCAGCGCATCGAAGCGCGCCGTGCGCAGGGCGAGAGCGCGCTGCGCACCATCATCGAGAGCTATCTGAGCGAGAGTCACCTCAGCGGCATCGAGCAGGGCTGCCCGGTGGCCGCCCTGGTATCGGAGATGCCGCGCCAGGCGCCCGAACTGCTGGCCGTCTCGGCCGAGCGGGTGCGGGCCCTGATCCAGCGCGTGCGGCAGGCGCTGTCGGCTCAGCCCGTGGAAGGTGCGGCGGCCGAGGCCACCGCCCAGCTGATCACCAGCACCATGGTCGGCGCCGTGCAACTGGCCCGCGTGCTTGGCGATGGCGAAGGCAAGACCTTGCTGGCGGCCACGCGTCAGCGTCTGCTGGCGCAGTACGACCTCGGCGGCAACGCCGACCAGGAGACCCATTGAGGCGGCCTTGACGGGCGCGCTCGATTTCCTTCGCGCTTGAATATGACGATCGACATATTCAAGCGCTTCGCCCTTACCCGATCGATCGCTCCCATCACCTCCCAGGAAAGCAGCTCATCATGAAACTCGACAATGCCGTCGTCCTGATCACCGGGGCCAATCGCGGCCTGGGTCTGGCCTTCGCCCGCGAGGCCCTGGCGCGCGGCGCGCGCAAGGTCTATGCGGCCGCCCGCGATCCGTCCAGCGTCAAGCTCGACGGCGTGGTCCCGGTCAGGCTGGACGTGAACAAACCCGACGACGTGGCCGCACTGGCGCGCGAGCTGAAGGATGTGCAGGTGCTGGTCAACAATGCCGGCATCGCGATCACCGGCGGCTTCCTGAACGCCGACAGTGCCGGCCAGGCTCAGGCCATGCTGGACACCAACTTCTTCGGTCCGATGCGCCTGAGCCAGGCCTTCGCGCCCATTCTTGCGGCCAACGGCGGCGGCGCCATCCTCAATGTGCTGTCGGTGGCCAGCTGGATCAACGGCCCGCTGCTGGGCGCCTATGGCGCCAGCAAGTCGGCCGCCTGGGCGCTGACCAACGGACTGCGCATCGAACTGCAGGGGCAGGGCACCCAGGTGCTGGGCCTGCACGCCGGCTTCATCGACACCGACCTGACGCAGGGCCTGGAGGTGCCGAAGAGCACGCCGCAGGCCATCGTCACGGCGGCCTTCGACGGCCTGGAGTCCGGTGCCCGCGAGGTGCTGGCCGACGACATCAGCCGCCTAGTGCATCGGGGCCTGACGGCCGAACCCGCGG
Source organism: Roseateles sp. GW821-FHT09B06 (assembly GCF_059418245.1). Classification (NCBI taxonomy): domain Bacteria; kingdom Pseudomonadati; phylum Pseudomonadota; class Betaproteobacteria; order Burkholderiales; family Sphaerotilaceae; genus Roseateles; species Roseateles sp. GW821-FHT09B06. The sequence continues at coordinate 59,507 of NZ_JBWKPM010000004.1, forward strand.
TCTATCTGCAAGCCCTGGAACGCTGATGACCATGCCCGCCCAGACCCTGCCGGCCGCAGCGCATGCGTCGGCCACGCCCACCCACCATGGTTCGCCCTGGCCGGTGTTCTGGATCGCCAGCGTCGCGGTCTTCCTGGTCTCGCTGGACACCACGATGCTGTTCGCCGCCTTCGGCGCGGTGCAGGCGGGCTTTCCGGGCGCCTCGGCGGCCGACATGTCCTGGGTGCTGAATGCCTACACGGTGGTCTACGCCGCGATGCTGATCCCGGCGGGCGGCCTGTCCGATGCGCATGGCCGCAAGAAGGTCTTCCTGGTCGGCGTGCTGCTGTTCCTGGCCGCCTCGGCCGCCTGCGGACTGGCCGGCAGCGTGGGCTGGCTGATCGCGGCGCGCGTGCTGCAGGCGGTCGGCGCGGCGCTGCTGACGCCGGCCTCCTTGTCCCTGGTGCTGGCGGCCTTCCCGCAGGAGCGGCGCGCGGTGGCGGTCAGCCTGTGGGGGGCGGTGGGCGGCTTCGCGGCCGCCGTCGGTCCCAGCCTGGGGGCCTTCGTGGTGGATGCCGCCGGCTGGCCCTGGGCCTTCTACCTGAACCTGCCGCTGGGCGGGCTGGCGGTGTGGCGCGGCGCATCGCTGCTGAGCGAGGCACGCCAGGCGCCGCAGGCGCGGCGCATCGATGTGCTGGGCATGGCGCTGCTGATCGTCGGCGTGGGCGCGCTGACCCTGGCCATCGTGCAGTCGGAGTCGCCGCACTGGACGCGCAGCGAACTGCTGGTGGTGGCCGCGCTGGGCGGCATTGCGCTGGCCGGCTTTGTCGCCTGGGCCCGCGTGACCAAGGCGCCGCTGGTGGACCTGGCGCTGTTCCAGCACCGCAGCTACCGCTTCGTCAACCTGGCGACGCTGAGTTTCGGCACCGCCTTCGCGATGATGTTCTTCGCCTTCTTCTTCTACATGACGGAGATCTGGCACTACAGCCTGCCGCGCGCCGGCCTGGCCATCACGCCGGGGCCGCTGCTGGTGATTCCCTTCGCCGTCCTCAGCGGGCGCTTCGCCGCGCGCCATGGGCACCGGCCGCTGTTGGTGGGCGGCAGCCTCGTCTATGCGGCCAGCGGTCTGTGGCTGATGCTGGTGCCGGGCCAGACGCCCGACTACCTGCACCATTGGCTGCCGGGCCTGGTGCTCAGCGGCATCGGTGTCGGCCTGGTGCTGCCCTCGCTGTCGGCCGCGGCGGTGAGCCGCTTGCCCGCGGCCCAGTATGCGGTGGGCAGCGCGGTGAATCAGGCGACGCGCCAGATCGGCTCGGTGATGGGCGTGGCGCTGACCGTGCTGCTGCTAGGCCATGCCGGGCTGCAGCGCGCCGACTTCACGCGCCTGTACGGCGTGCATGTGGCGCTGGCGCTGCTGACGGCCCTGCTGTGCCTGCCGGTCAATACCAAGCCGACCAAGCCGACCAAGCCCGCCAGGCCTTAGTCCTCAGCTCTTGGCGAGCTCGTCCACCAGCAGCCGCATCAGCCGCCCGTGCACCTTGTTGAGCTCGCTGACGGGCCGGGTCGAACCGCTCAGATAGGCCGTCACCAGCCAGGGCGCGCGGCCCGGCGGGAACACGATGGCCACGTCGTTGACCGCGCCGCGCGTACCGGTGCCGGTCTTGTCGCCCGCGCGCCAGCCGGCGGGCAGGCCGGCGCGCAGCCGGGCCAGGCCGGTGCGCGAGTTTTCCATCCAGGCCAGCAGCTGCGCGCGTGAGGCGGGCTTCAGCGCGGCATCGTCCAGCAGCAGGCGGCGCAAGGTGTCGGCCATCGCGGACGCCGTGCTGGTGTCGCGCGGATCGCCGGGCAGGTTCTCATTGAGCTCCGGCTCGATGCGGTCCAGCCGCGTAACCATGTCGCCCAGCCCGCGCAGCCAGGCGGTGAGGGCGGCCGGGCCACCGGTCAGGCGCATCAGCACATTGGCGGCGGCGTTGTCGCTCTGTTCGACGCTGGCCGCGCACAGCTCTGCCACGCTCATCCGGCCCCGGGGCAGCCGGGCGCTGACCGCCGGCGCATAGGGCACCAGATCGGCCTGCGACAGCGGCACCTGCTGGTCCAGCGCCAGCGCGCCGGCGTCCACGCGAGCCAGCACGAGGCCGGCCAGCGGCGCCTTGAAGGTGGAGCACATCGCAAAGCGCTGATCCGGCCGGTGGCCGATGCGGCGACCGCTGCCGCTGTCCAGTGCGCAGACGCCGATCTCGCCGCCGCTGGCGGCCTCGATCTCGGCCAGGCGTGCCACCAAGGACGGGGAGGTGCCGGCCTGGCCCAGCGCGGGCAGCGCCGCGGCGGCGCCGATGAACCGACGTCGTTTCATCGCCGCTCGCTCACTTCAGCAGCGTCTGCTGGAGAAACAGGATCGTCGCGTAGAACTGGAAGTCGGCGTTCTCCTTGCGGGCGAAGCCATGGCCCTCGTTCTCGGCGCGCAAATACCAGACCGGGGTGCCGTTCTCGCGCACCTTGGCGACGATCTGCTCGGCCTCGGTATAGGGCACGCGCGGGTCGTTCTTGCCCTGCACGACGAACAACGGCTTCTTGATCTTGCCGGCATTGCTCAGCGGCGAGATCTGGTCCAGATGGGCGCGCATCGCGGGGTCGCGCTCGTCGCCATATTCAACGCGGCGCAGGTCGCGGCGGTAGCTCTCGGTGTTCTGCAGGAAGGTGACGAAATGCGAGATGCCCACCACGTCGATCGAGCCGGCGATGCGGTCGGCATAGTGAGTGGCCACGGCCAGGGTCATGTAGCCGCCATAGCTGCCGCCCGTCACCAGCACGCGCGAGGCGTCCAGCTCGGGCTGGGTGGCGATCCAGTCCAGCAGCGCGCCGATGTCCTTCACCGAGTCCTCGCGCTTGAAGCCGTTGTCCAGCGCCAGGAAGCTTTTGCCGTAGCCGCTTGAGCCGCGCACGTTCGGCTGGATGAAGGCGATGCCCAGCTCGTTGACGTAGTACTGGTTGCGCGCCAGGAAGCCGACCGTGGCCTGGGCCTCGGGGCCGCCGTGGATGGAGATGATCACCGGACGCTTGCCGCCGAACCTGGGCTTGGGCGGCAGGGTCAGCAGGCCGGAGATGGTCTGGCCGTCGAAGCTCTTCCAGCGCACGATCTGCTGCTCGCCGAACTGCTTGGGGTCCACGCCGGGCGGCGCGTAGGCCTGGGTCCAGGCCTCGGGTTGGCCGTCCTTGCCCAGCGTGTAGATCTGGCTGGGGCCCTGGGCATTGTTCAGGCTGAAGGCCAGCTCGCCCAGCTTCGGGTGGAACTGCGTCGCGCCCACATTGCCGGCCGGCACCTCGGGGCGCGGCAACTCCTTGAAGCTCTGGCCGTCGAACAGGCGCAGCTCGTCGCGCCCGTCCACATTGGCCTGCACGGCCAGCAGCTTGCCGTCCTCGGTGACCGAGGCGCCGCTGATGTCCCAGGGAATGTGGCCGGTGATGCGGGTGAGCTTGCCGCTGGCGATCTCGTAGCTCATCAGCTCGCGGAACTCGCCGAAGCGGTCGCTGAGCAGGTGAATGGACTTGTTGTCGCGGCTGAATGCGCCGGGGAAATGCACGGCCTTCAGGCCCGGCTCGCCGGCCGCGGGCAGCAGCTGGCGGGTGGCGCCGCTGTCGATGTCGAGCAGCCAGACCTGGGATTCATTGGCCGACAGGTAGCGGATCAGCGCCATCTGCTTGTCGTCCCAGGAGGGGCGGGCGGCGAACCAGCCGGGGCCGGGCAGCTCGGCGATCCTGCGTTTGGTCTCGGGCCTGGCCGGATCCATGATCCACAGCGCGGTGCTGATCTGCGCGCGGCTGCCGCCCTGGGCGGTGCGGTCCAGCGGCACGGCGGTATAGATCAGCTGGCTGCTGTTGTTGAGCCAGCCCACCATGTCGTGGCGCTCGTCGGGGTTGGTCAGCAGGACCGGGGCCCTGTCCTGACCGTCCAGGCGGTAGAGCTGGGCCACCTCGGAGCCGCCGGCGCTGCGCTCGAACACGATGTAGCGGCCCTCGCGGGGCTCGTAGCTGGCCTGGCTGACGGGGTCGCTGCCATCGGTCAGTTGCTCGGGCGCGGCCAGCGGCGCGCCGACGCGGAACAGCTGGGCGGTGTTGGCGCCGGCCTGGCGGTGCGAGACCAGCATCTCGCGCTTGAGCGGATGCCAGTCGACGAAGGCATGGCCGCGGAAGTCGGTGTAGCGCTCGACCTGGGCCACCAGGCTTTGCGGAATGGCCGGGATGCCCTGGACCACCAGGTTGGCATTGGGCTGCAGGGTGCCGGCGGCCTCGGGAGGCCGGGCGGCAAATGGGGCGCAGCCGCTCAGCAGGCCGGCCAGGGCGCCCAGTGCAAGGGCGCGAGAGACAGTGATTTGCATGGTTCGGGCCAGAAACGGGGTGCCGCATTCTGGCCCGACTCGGTGGGGCATGACTTTCGTCAGCCCCTGGGGATTGCACTCAGGCCATGGCCTGGATGCCGGCAATCGCCCATTCCTTGCTGCCGTCGACCGGGCGCACCAGATGCCAGACCTCGTCGAAGTTCTCGGCCGCGGCCTCGCTCTGCTCGCGGATCAGGCCCCAGAAGCGCACGCTGACGATCTGCTCGCCGTTCTCCTCGACGCGCTCCAGCACCTGGGCATCGAGCTGCAGCACGTCGGTGCGCTGCGGCGCCGCCTTGCGGTCCAGCAGCTCATGCTGGATCGAGGCGTACATCTGCGGCGTGGTGAAGCGGCGCAGATCGTTCTGGTCGCCGGCATCGTTGGCGGCCTGCATACGGATGAAGACCTGCTTGGCGATCTGCTCGAAGCCGGCGGTGTCGAAACCGTCGTCCTGGCGCGGCGCTGCTGCAGCCGCGGCCACCGGAGCGGCCACGGTGGCCGGCGAGCCCGGCATCTGGCTCGGGAAGGGCGCGCCGGCGCCGGCGAACTGCAGGCCCTGGGGGGCGGCCTTCTTGGCGGCGAAGCGGCGCATCACGAAGCCGATCACCAGCATCAGCACCAGGCCCAGCAGCACCATGGTCATGATGTTGGCCAGGGCCTCGCCGAAGCCGAAGTGGCTGGCCAGCGCGGCCAGTCCCAGGCCGGCGGCCAGGCCGGCCAGCGGGCCCATCCAGCTGCGCTTGGCCGGCACGGCGGCGGGCGCGGCCGGGCTCGGCGCGGCCTGCTGCGGCGCGGCCTTCTGCTGCGTGGGCGCGGTGGGCGCGGGCTGGGCGGGCGCGGGCTGCGTGGGCACGCTGCGCTTCATGCCGCCGCCGCTCAGGCGCTTGGCCTGCACCTCGGTGGCGACCAGGCCGAGGCTGAGGACGAGAGCCAGGGCAGAGAGGGCAATCTTGTTCACGGAGTCTCCTAGGGTGGACCGCGTCTAGCTTGGGGCGGCGCGGGGATTTGCAAGGGCCTATGTTCGCATACCGAGCCGGAACTCAGGCGTCGCGCACGTCGGCCAGCACCTGGCTGCCGAAGTCCGGCCGCGCCAGATAGCGCAGCACCTTGGCGGCGGCCTGCTCGGGGCTGTCGAGCTGGCCCTCGCGCTTCAGCGCGGCGAAGCGCTGCTGGTCGGGGAAGCGCTCGGGGGCGCCGCCGCGCAGCTGGACCTGCATATCGGTGTCGATCACGCCGGGGGCCAGCGACACGATGCGGGCGCCGTCCGGCCGTTGCGCCTCGTCCAGCGCCATCGCGCCCGACAGATTGTCCATGCCGGCCTTGGCCGCGCAATAGGGCGCGCTGGCCGCCATCGCGCGGCGGCCCAGGCCCGAGGAGATATTGAGGATCTTCTTGGGCGCGGCCCAGCCGCGTGTGGCGCCCAGGAAGGCGCTGGACAGCAGCAGCGCGGCCTCCAGCCCGACGCGCAGCGCGCCGGAGAGCTGGGCCAGCGGCACGCTGTCGATCGGGCCGGGTTCGGTGACGACGCCGGCGTTGTTGATCAGCACCGCCTCGCCGAAGCGCCCCGGGGCCTGTGCGGCCAGCCAGGCCCGCAACTGCTCGGCCACCGGCAGCGGGTCGGCCAGGTCGCAGCTCCACTGCTCCAGGCCGGCGCCGTCCGGCAGGGCCGCAGCGGCGAGCGCCTCGCTGCGGCGGCGGGCGATGCCCAGCACGAAGTGGCCGGGGGCCAGCAACTGGCGGGCGATGGCCTCGCCCATACCGCGCGAGGAGCCGGTGACGATGAAGAGTTTCATGAGGTGGCGCTTTCCATGTTGAGGGGCGGCCGGCGCCGGAACACCAGCAGCAGGTTGTTGGCGGGCATCGCGATGCGCTCGGCCAGGGTCAGGCCTTGCGCCACCGCCTCGGCCTGCACCCGATCCAGCGAGCGCAGACCCCAGGCGGGGTTGCGCCCGCGCAGATCGGCGTCGAAGGCGAGGTTGCTCGGCGCGCTGGGCCGGTCCGGCTCGACGAAGGGGCCGTAGACGATCAGCCGGCCGTCCGGCGCCAGATGCCGCGCCGCGCCGGCCATCAGCGCCGCGCAGCTGGACCAGGGCGAGATGTGCAGCATATTGGCGCAGTAGACCAGATCCAGGCGTCGGTGGCTGTCCGGCAGCGGCCAATGGGCTTGGCCCACGTCCAGGCGCAGCGGCGCCGGCCCGGCGGGCCAGAGCGCCGCGATCGAGGCGAGCGCGGCCGCATCGGGGTCGGAGGCGAGCCAGCGCCAGCCGGGCAGATGCGCGGCGAAATGCACCACATGCTGGCCGGTGCCGCTGGCGATCTCCAGCGCCAGGCCGGCGGCCGGCAGCAGGCCCTGCAGCGCCTCCAGGATGGGCTGCTTGTTGCGCTCGGCGGCGGGGGAATGCAGGGCGGCGTCGGGCATGCTCAGAAGTCCGGCGGGCAGTCGAGGCTCAGCCCGCGTGCCGGCAGGGCCAGGGCGCAGGCATGCAGCAACAGGCGCGCGGCCGGCGTGCCGCCGTACAGCGTATCGCCGACGATGGGGTGGCCCAGGGCCTGCAGATGCACGCGCAACTGGTGCGAGCGGCCGGTGACCGGCTCCAGCTCCAGGCGCGTGCGCTCCCCGGCCGGATGGGCTTCCTGGCCCAGCACGCGCCAGCGCGTGGTCGAGGGCTTGCCGATCGCATGATCGACCTTCTGCAGCGGGCGGTTCGGCCAGTCGGCGCTCAGCGGCAGGTCGATCTCCTGCCAGCCCTCGGCCTCCAGCCGGCCCGCCACGATGGCGATATAGCGCTTGGCGACGCGGCGCTCGGCGAAGTCCAGGCTCAGCGCGCGCTGCATGGCCGCGCCGCGCGCGAACAGCAGCAGGCCCGAGGTGGCCATGTCCAGGCGGTGCACGATCAGCGCGTCGGGGTACTGTGCCTGCACGCGCGCCGAGGCGCAGTCCGGCTCGCTGCGCCCGGGCACCGACAGCAGGCCGCTGGGCTTGTCGACCGCGACGACGGCCGCGTCGAGATGGAGCACGCGCATCAGAACTGGTCGATCCAGCCCGACTGCAGGGCCGATTGCGGATTCGAGCCGGCCTCGCGCACCTGGCGCAGCGCCGCATCGGCGTCGGCGCCCAGGGCCTTCAGCAGGCAGGCGGCCACGGTGCCGGTGCGGCCGATGCCGGCCGCGCAGTGCAGCAGCACCGAGTCGCCCAGCGTCAGGCTGTGGGCGATCTGCTCGACGCCGGCGCGGAAGGCGCTCGGGTCGGCGCCCAGGCCGAAATCGCGCATCGGCAGGTGCTGCCAGCGAAACGGCAGCCGGCCCTCGGCGATGGCCTTGTGATAGGCGGGCGAGAGCTGGGCCACCTCGTCCAGCGGGTTCAGGCAGACCACCAGGTTCAGCCGGCGCAGCCGCGCCTCGTCGAGAAAGCCGCCCCAGCTCTCCAGCCGGCCGGGCATCGACTGCAGCCAGAGCCGGCCCGGCGTCGGGGCGGGAAGGGGGAGAGGGCGAAAGGGCATGGCGCTATTGTCGGTCAGGCCCGGAGCGGGGACACGCGGGCGGCACCGCAAGAGCCTGCGATGTCCATGGTTTATAAATTATTTGTTTATTTATTGCCGAGGCCGCGGGCATGATGGCGCCCATCGGAGCAAGCAAAGGACGGCGGAGATGGGCCTGATCAGGATTCGCGAGATCGATCACATCGTGCTGCGCGTCGTCGACCTGGACGCGATGGCGCGCTTCTACTGCGGGCTGCTGGGCTGCACGGTCGAGCGGCGCCAGGACGAGATCGGCCTGCTGCAGCTGCGCGCCGGCCGCAGCCTGCTGGACCTGGTGCCGGTGGACGGCAAGCTGGGGCGCGCCGGCGGCGCGGCGCCGGGCCGCGAGGGGCGCAATGTCGACCATCTGTGCTTTCGCATCGAGGGCGAGTTCGATGCCGATGCGTTGCGCGCCGCGCTGACGGCCGCGGGCGCGGCGGTGGGCGACTACGGCTCGCGCTACGGCGCAGAGGGCGAGGGGCCGTCGCTGTACCTCAGCGACCCGGAAGGCAACCAGATCGAGCTGAAGGGCGCGCCCTGGCCCGGGGGCGCCGCATGAGCGCGCCGGGCCCGCGCATCCCGGAGCGCTTTGCGCGCAGGGTCGTCTGATGAGCGCGGTGCTGCCCGCCGGGCGCCCGCTGGCCCACCCGCAATGGGTGCTGCTGGCCTTGTGCGCGATCGCGCTGATGAGCACGGCCGGCGTGGCCATGCCCTATCCGATCCTGGCGCCGATCTTCGTCAACGGGCCGGTCGACGCCTTCACCCATTGGTTCGGCCTGCCGCCCCGGCTGCTGATGGGCCTGGCGCTGGCCGCCAACCCCTTGGGCATCCTGCTGGGCAGCCTGGTGCTCGGCCCCTTGTCGGACCGCTACGGCCGGCGCCGCCTGCTGCTGATCAGCCTGGCGGCCACCCTGGCCTGGCAGCTGCTGAGCGCCGGCGCGCTGGAGGTGCGCAGCTATCCGCTGTTCGTGCTGGCGCGTTTCGTAACCGGCATCACCGAGGGCAATGTGGCCATCGCCCGCGCGCTGCTGGCCGACCAGCATCCGCGGCTGGACCGCACGCGTTCCTTCGCCTGGCTCAATGCCTGCCTGTATGGCGGCTGGCTGGTCGGGCCGCTGCTCGGCGGGCAGGCGCTGCGTCTGGGCGAGCCCATGCCCTTCGCGCTGGCGGCGCTGGCGCTGCTGCCCTGCATCGCGGTGCTGGCCCTGGCCTTGCCGGCCGACGGCAGGCGGTCGGCGGGGACGGGCCTGTTGCAGGCCATGCGCGAGCAGCAGGCGCTCGGGCTGCTGGCGCGCGATGCGCTGCTGCGCCGGCTGTTCTGGCTGCAGCTGGCCTACACCATGGGCGTGCACGCGCTCTACGAGTTCGCGCCGCTGTGGCTGCTGGAGAACGCGGGCCTGGACGGCGCCGGCATTGCCTGGGTGACGGCCGCGCAATGCGGCGCGATGGTGCTGGCCAGCATCGCGGCCTCGCGCCTGCCCGCGGCCGCGCGGCCGCTGCGCCGCGCCGCGGCGCTGGCCCTGCTGGCGGCGCTGGGCCTGGCGCTGCTGGCGGTGCTGCCGGGAGGCTGGGGCATGGCGGCCATCGTGGCCCTGGGTGCGCCGCTGGCGCTCTACAACGCGGTGCTGCCGGCCTGGCTGTCGGAGCGTTTCGCGGCCCATGGCCAGGGCCGCGTGATGGGCCTGCTGAGCACCATCTTCTGCCTGGCCAATGTGCTGGTCGCGCTGGGCGGCGGGGCGCTGTCCTTGCTGGACACGCGCTGGGTGATGGCGCTGGGCGGCCTGGCCGCCTGCGGCGCGGCCGCACGGCTGCTGCGGCTGGCGCACGAGGAGGAGGCATGAAGGACACCGCCGAGCGGCTGCTCTACCAGCTGAAGAGCCGCGGCCCGCAGGCGGCCGCCACCCTGGCCGAGGCCTGCGGCCTCAGCGCCATGGGGGCGCACAAGCAGTTGCAGGGACTGCAGGCGCAGGGGCTGGTCGAGGCCAGCGACGAGCGCGTGGGCGTGGGCCGACCCAAGCGCCTGTGGCGCCTGAGCGCCGCCGGCCATGCCCGCTTTCCGGACCGCCATGGCGAGCTGAGCGTGCAGCTGATCCGCCAGATCGACGCCCTGCTGGGGCCGCAGGTATTGGAGCGGCTGATCGAGGCGCGCGAACGCGAGGCCGAGGCGCAATACGCCGCGCGGCTGGCCGGCGCGCGCACGCCGGGCGCGCGCGTGCAGCGGCTGGCCGCGCTGCGCGCACAGGAGGGCTATCTGGCGCGGGCGGAGCGCGAGAAGGGTGAGAAGGGCGGGGGCGCCTGGCTGCTGATCGAGGACCATTGCCCGATCTGCGCGGCCGCCAGCAGCTGCCAGGGTTTCTGCCGTTCGGAGCTGGCCTTGTTCCGGCGGGTGCTGGGTGAGGGGCTGCGGGTCGAGCGGGTCGAGCACCTGCTGGCCGGCGCGCGGCGCTGCGTCTACCGCATCGAGCCGGTGCGCAGCGCCTCCAGCGTACCGAACTGAGACGGCGCCTCCAGGCTCTGGCGCGCCTGCCGGCGCATGGCCTCGCGCTGCGCCAGGGCCTGCTGCAGCGCCGCCGCCTGGGTGGCGGCGGCCTCGGCCTGGCTCAGCGCCTGCTGGCAGGCCTGGGCGCTGCGCAGGGCGGCGATCTGCAGGTCCAGCCCGGGCTGCCCCGCCAGGTCGAGCAGTCCGCCCTCGAGCAGGGCCAGGGCCTCGGCGGGCCGGCCGCGGCGACGGTACAGCTCGGCCAGGGCCTGGCGGGCGGAGCGCAGGTAGTAGCTGCTGGACAGGCGCTCGCTGGCCGCGATGGAGCGCTGCAGCAGCGGTTCGGCCTCGTCCAGCCGCCCGGCCAGCAGCAGCAGGCGACCCAGGGCCAGCTCCAGCGCGGCGCGGCGCTCGCCGTCCAGGCTGGCGTCCAGCAGCAGGCTGCGCGCATGGCTCAGATGGCGCAGTCCGCGCTCCAGGGCGGCCCGGGCGGCGTCGGTTTCGCCCAGTTCCTGCAGTTCCTCATGGGCCAGCGAGCAGGACAGCAGCAGATTGCAGTAGGCCTGCAGCAGCGTTGCGGGCTCGCTGGCCTCCCGCGCCATCGACAGCGCCTGCATATGCAGCAGTTCGGAGCTTTCCAGATCGCCCAGGCGGGCGTGCACATGGGCGGTGCGGCTCAACGCGCCGGACAGATGCTCGTGCTGTGCCGGTTGGCGCGCCAGCTCCAGCCCCTGCAGGGCCAGCGGCAGGGCCTCGTCGGCCAGGCCCAGCTCGCTCAGTGCCAGCGCGGCCAGGCCGAGCGCGGTGATGCGCAGGCCCGGCGAGCCCGGCAGCACGGCGGCGCGCAGCGCGGGCCGGTGCACCCGGTGCAGATGGCCGAGCCACCAGTGGCTCTGCGCCAGCAGCAGCAGCATCTCGCCCTGGGCCTGGCCGCTCAGGCCGGCGTCCAGGGCCGCCTCGGCGCGCTGCTGGGCCTCGGCCCAGCGGCGCGCCCGCAGCGCCTCGTGCACGGCGCTCAGCGCCGCCGCGGCGGCGGCGGGCGTCAGGGGGGGCGGCAAATGGAGTTCGGTCTTCATGGCTGCGAGCCGCCTAAATACGTCTACCCGGAATATCGGTCAAATATCGGCATTTGTGCGGCCTCCGGGCCTGGGGGCTATCCCGGAGTTGTCGTTCATCCCATGTGCGAGACTCGCCGCCCGGAGGTGGCATGTTGGCAATGGATCGGATGGACGGCGAGACCGACCTGCAGATGTTCGAGTTGGCGCCGGTATCGCTGTGGCTGGAGGATTTCAGCGCGCTGGCGCGCCTGTTCGCGCAATGGCGCGCCGAGGGTGTCAGTGATCTGCGCGGCCATCTGGCGGCCGATCCGGCGCGTTTGCAGGCCTGCACCCTGGGCCTGCGCGTGCTGCGGGTGAACCGCCAGACCCTGCAGATGTTCGGGGCGCCCGACCTGCCGGCCCTGCTGGAAGGGCTGCCGCAGATCTTCCGCGACGAGATGATGAGCAATCATGTCGAGGACCTGGTGAAGCTGTGGGACGGCGCGCTGGAATACCGCAGCCAGACCGTCAACTACAGCCTGGACGGCCGGCGCCTGGACGTGCTGCTGCAGGTGCGCGTGCTGCCCGGCCACGAGCAGGACTGGGGCCGGGTGCTGGTGGCGCTGGAGGACATCAGCGAGCGCGAGGCCGCGCGCCGCCAGCTGCAGCGCAGCGAGCGCCACGCGCTGGGGCTGTTCGAGCATTCGCCGGTGTCGCTGTGGGCGGAGGACTTCAGCGGCATCAAGCGCCTGCTGGACGAGGTGCGCGAGCAGGGCGTCAGCGACTTCCGCACCTTCACCGACGTGCACCCGGAGTTCGTCGAAACCTGCATGGCCGAGATCCGCGTGCTGGACGTGAACCGCCAGACCCTGCGCATGTTCCGCGTGCCCGACAAGGAGGCGCTGATCGCGGCGCTGCCGCGCCTGTTCCGCGACGAGATGCGCCGCCCCTTCACCGAGCAGCTGATCGAGCTGTGGAACGGCCAGCTGTTCCAGCAGCGCGAGACGGTGAACTACAGCTCCGACGGCGAGTTGCTGCATGTGCACCTGCAGTTCTCGGTGCTGCCGGGGCATGAGCATGACTGGTCGCTGGTGCAGGTCTCGCTGACCGACATCAGCGCGCGCAAGAAGGCCGAGGCCTACCTGGAGTTCCTCGGCAAGCATGACGCGCTGACCAAGCTGCGCAACCGCAGCTTCTTCGGCGACGAGCTGAACCGGCTGGAGCGCCGCGGCCTGGGGCCGGTCGCGGTGCTGGTGATCGATGTCAACGGCCTGAAGGCGGCCAACGACGCGTCCGGCCATGCTGCCGGCGATGCGCTGCTGCGCCGCACCGGCGAGGTGCTGGCCAAGGCGATCGAGGCGCCGATGACCGCCTCGCGCATCGGCGGCGACGAGTTCTTGCTGCTGCTGCCGGGCGGCGACCGGCTGGCCGGCGAGCAGATGCTGGCCCAGGTGCAGGGTCTGCTGGACCTGAACAACCAGTTCCACGGCGGCGCGCCGCTGGACCTGTCGATGGGCCTGGCCGTCTGGCAGCCCGGCGAGCGGCTGGAAGCGGCGGTGCACCGTGCCGATGCGCTGATGTACGAGCACAAGCGCCGCTACTACCAGATGCGGGTGCATGACCGACGCGGCGGCGCTGACCCGCATTAGGCGCGGGCCGCGGCCGGCCTCCCGGCCCCATCCCCAGCGCCTACCGGAGCCCTCCCGGACCTATCTGGCGCGCAGGTACTTCGCGGCCGCCGGTTCGCCGACCTGCCGGCCGAGCGCCGTGCCGACCTCGGTGGAATCGCGGTAGTGGACGCCGTCGTAGATGCGCGCCAGCGACATCTCCCGGACGAAGTCCTCCACCTTGCTCCAGCTGGGCGCAGGGGTAGCCGGGGGGCATCGGGGTTTCGATAGGGCTCGTTGCGCGTTGATTCGTGATCTCCCAGCCTGGCCTTGATCGCCTCTGCGAGGACCGGGTTAGGCCGGGACGCGGGTGTGCGCAATGGCTCCGTGTCCCCCGGGCCGCAAGCGGCCCTCCTCCTTTACCTGCGCAATTGCGCACACCCGCATCCCGGCTTCTCCACCGCGGGGCGCTCGCGGAGAAAACCAAACGCGGCGCCCAGGCCGTCGTCATTTCCGCATCAACAAACAACACGCAAAGCGCCTTCGATAAAGATAAAGGGCAGCCGGCCGGGATCGCGCTCGGTGGCATCGTTGCCATCGCGATCGCCGTTGCGGATCGCGGTCAGCGGCCGCCGGAAGTTGTAGTGGTACTTGGCGCCGAAGACCGCGGTCAATGCATCGACCAGGGCCGCGGCCGGAGTGCCGGCGAGCGCCGCGATGGCGATGATCGGCAGCGCCCGCAGGCGCAGCGTCCTGCTCGGCTTCATTGCGATCTCCTTTGCCATGTCGCAAGGATGGCGGCGGTCAAAGGCTGGGCGCAGGCCTTTCGGTGAGCGCGGAGTCGAGATCGTCGAACCTTGCCGGGACCGCAGGCATAGCCGGGGCGGTCGCGCCGAGGGCGCGATTCAGGACACGATATAGGCCCCGGCGCCGGTGCTCAGCAGGCGGCCATCGGCATCGAGGAATTCCATGCGGGTGGAGGCCACGCGGCTGCCCAGGCGCAGCACCTGGGCGGTGGCGGAGAAGCGCGGGCCGGTGGCGGGGCGCAGGTAGTCGATGCGCAGATCGATGGTGCCCAGCTTGCCGAAGCGCGCCAGCCGGGTCAGCGGCGGCTCGTCCAGGTGGCGGGCGCCGATGGCCGCCATCACGGCCAGGCCGCCCATCGCGTCCAGGGTGGCGCTGATCACGCCGCCATGCAGGCGCTGGTGCGTGAAATGGCCGATCAGTTCGGGCCGCATCTCGATATGGGCCTGCACCCGGTCGGCCTCCAGCACATCGATCTGCAGGCCCAGCACCTGGTTGAAGGCGATGTGGGATTCGAAGATCTCGCACAGGCGCTGGCTGAACTCGGGCTCGAACAGGCTGGAGGTGCAGGGCATGGAGGGCGATGGCGGTGAGAACCGGCGCAGGATAGCAGGGCGGTCAAGCTCGGCCCCCACGGCCTCCGATGGCGGTCCCAAGCGGACGATCCATCGTCCGGGACGGGATGCATGGCCGCGACGCCAATCGATCGCGGTCGATCCCAGCCGGTTCAGCGCTTGGCCCAGCGCCCGAGTGCGAGCCCGGCTTCGTGCAGCAGCGGTTCGCGTTGCGCCGCCAGCCAACCCAGCGCAAACCAGGCGCCGGGCCCCCGGGCCTGGGCGCGCAGCAGCACCTCGGCCTGGCAGGCGTCGTTGTAGCGGCCAAGCGCATCCTGGGCCGGCTTGAGCGTGTCGAGCAGGCGCCGCCGCCGCCGTCCGGGCAGCAGGTCGGTGCTCAGTTCGGCACCGTAGCGCAGGCGCTTCAGCCGCTTGCGCAGGCGGTGGCGTTCGGTGTCGCTGACCGTGGCAAAGTCCAGGGCCTCGCGCCGCAGGCGCCGCTCAAGTTTCTTCAGGCGCCGGCGGGCCAACTCGGGCAGGGTCGGGCGATCGGATCCTCCGGAAGCGGGCGTGACGGCATGCTGCGCGGCAAAGCCGATCAGCGCCAGCAGCAGCTGGCCGACGTCCGGCCGGCGCAGCCGGGCCGCCACATCCTCGGGCTCGGACGCGGCCAGGGTCAGGGGCGGTGCGCCGGCCGCCTGCAGGCGCGGCAGCAGCTCGGCGTTCAGCACATCGCGGTCGCGCGCCCGGCCCAGGCTGGCGGACAGCGTCTGCAGCGGCGCGAGGAATCGGGCCGTGTCGGCCGACGACCAGGCGCCGAACAGGCGCAGCGCGCTGCGCAGCCGGCGCACACCGATGCGCAGCTGGTGCAGATGTTCCGCTTCGCCCCCGCCCGCGGCCAGCACCGCGGCATTCGGCAGGATCTGTTGCAGGCAGGCGGCCACGATGCGGCGCAGCGCCGCATCGGCATCGAGATCGGCGCTCAGCGCCGGGGCCCGTGCCTGCTGGGCCGGGCCGCTCCCCAGTCCCGCCGCCAGCAGTGCGCCGCGCTCGCCCTTGCCGCGCTGGTCCAGCCAGAGACCATGGCGCTCGCTCCAACGCTGCACCGGCCGCAGCAGCCCATCGAGCGGGCCGGACTTGAGCGTGAACCCGATTTCGCACAGCGGGGCGCGCGCCTTGCCGGCCCGCAGTTCGCCCTCGTCCAGCGCGATCTCGACGCGGTTGCCGCCGCTGCGCAGCAGCCGCTGGCTGCGCCAGAACCGGGCCTCGAAGACCGGCTGGAGCATGGGCGCGGCATCGCCCAGCGCGGTTCGCAGGGCGGCGCCGGCCGCGCTGCCGGCATGCCGCCCGGGCTCCGGCATGGGGCGGCCGGTGAGGCGGCCGAGCCGCAGCTCATGCGCGGGGCCTGGCCACAGCCCGTCCCCGCGCATCTGCACGGTCTGCGCCCAGGCGCGGCCGGCCAGGCGCAGCCGCAAGGTCAGACCGGCCGCGGCCAGGCGGCCGTCCGGGGTATCGAAATAGCAGTCACGCAGGCGCGTGCGCGGCACGCCGCGCAAGGCCCGGCGCAGGGCGGGCAGGGACGCGGCGGCCGGCTGGAACTTGAGCGCCATTTCCATACCGACATGCTAGCAAGGGCCGGGCAGGATGCCGAACGGGGCGTCCAGGGTTGGGCGCTCCGAGACTCAGGGTCGCGGGAGCGCTTGCTTGAGCGGCGCCGCGGCGCGCCGGCAACCCTCAGTGCAGCGGGCGGAGCGTCGGCGCGCCAAAGCGGCCGGCCGTCAGATCGGCAAAGGCGGTGAACAGCCAGGGGCAGCCCGGCGCCACGGCATAGAGCTGGCGGTGCCCGGTGGAGCGGCGGCGCAGGCTCAGCAGCCGGTCGGGCAGGCCCAGGTGGCGCAGTCCGTCGGGCACGCCCGCGGACATCTCGAAATCGTCGGGCTCGAAGCCCGCCAGGCTCAGCGTGCCGGCCAGGGTCAGCCAGAGCTGCTCGGTGCTCGCGTCCGCATTCACCCTGTCCGTGGTCGAGTCGCCGATCCTGCTCATGGCCTGTTCCTGCTGCCGTCTGCCAAGTAGCGCCCAGTATCCGGTGCGGCCGTGACGGCGGCGTGAATCCTCAGCGCGGCGTGTCGCCGAGGCGGAACTCGCCGGCCAGGGCCGACATCTGCTCGGCCTGCTGGTTCATCGACTGGGCCGCGGCCGCCGACTGCTCGACCAGCGCCGCGTTCTGCTGGGTCATGCGGTCGATCTGGGCGATCGCCTCGCTGAGCTCGTGCATGCGGGCCGATTCATGCTTGGCGTCGTCGGCGATGCGGCGGATCATCTCGTTGACGCCCCCGACGCCCTGGGCGATGCCGTCCATGGCCTTGTTGGCCTCGCCGATCTGGCGCGAGCCGGCCTCGACCCGCTCCACCGAGCTGCCGATCAGGGCCTTGATCTCGCGCGCCGCCGCCGCGCTGCGCTGTGCCAGCGCCCGAACCTCGGCGGCCACCACCGCGAAGCCGCGCCCCTGCTCGCCGGCCCGCGCCGCCTCGACGGCCGCGTTCAGCGCCAGGATATTGGTCTGGAAAGCGATGCCGTCGATCACGCCGATGATGTCGGCGATGCGCTGCGAGCCGGCGCTGATGGCGTTCATCGTCTGCAGGAAATCGTCGACGATCGCGCGGCCATGGCCGGCGGCCTGGGCGGCCGAGTCGGCCAGGCGGCTGGCCGCATCGGCGGCCTCGGCCGTGCCGGCCACGGTGCGGCTGAGCTGCTCGACATTGCCGGCCGCCACCTGCATGCGGGTGGCCGACTGCTCGCTGCGCTGGCTCAGGTCGAGGTTGCCGGCGGCGATCTCGTCGGCCGCCTGATGGATCTCGCCGGAGGCATCCTGCAGCTGCTGCACCAGGCCGCGCAGGCGGCGCTGCATGCTGTCGATGGCCTGCAGCACGCGGCCCATCTCGTCGCGGCGCTGCGTCGCCACCACGCTGCTGAGGTCGCCGCCGGCGATGCGCTCGGTCAGCTCGATGGTCTGCAGCACCGGCCGCAAAGTGCCGACGATGGTGCGCCACAGCAGCAGGCCGACGCACAGCAGGCCGGCCAGCAGGGCCGCCAAGGTCATGGCCGAGGCGCGCCAGAGCGCGGCGGCACGCTCGGCCAGGCGCCGGTCGACGGTCTCCAGTACGCGCGCCGACAGCTCCTGCTGCAGCTGGGTGGCCTGGGCGAAGGCGGCGCTCATGCGGTCGAGCGGGAAGTTGACGTCGCGGGCCGAGGCCGCCAGGGTCTCGTTGACCATGGCCAGCTGCTTGGCCGCCGCCGCGCGTGCGGCCTCGTAGTCGGCCGCGCTGGCCGGGTCGAGCCGGGCCGCCACGCCGAGGTTGTGCAGCAGGCGGTGGCTGCTCTGGTTGTAGCGGGCCGCCGCGGTGGCCACGCCGCCGATGTCGTCGACGGCCGCGGCGATCGCGATGGCGCTCAGCTCGGACAGGGCGTCGCCCACCTGCGGGGCGACCTGCAGCCCGGCGATGACGGAGAAATAGGTGCCGGCCTCGGGGTCGAACAGCAGGCCGGCGTCGGCATTCAGCTGGTCGACCTCATCGAGCAGGCGCTCGGCCAGCGCACGGTGGCGCTGCATCAGGGTCTGGAAATCCGGCGTCTGGGCGCTCAGGGCCTTGAACTCGTCGCCGAGCTGGCGAGCCGCCTCCAGGCGGTCCGCCCTCGCGCCCCCCTGGGTCAGCACCGAGAGCAGTTCGGCGAAGGCCGCGCCGGCCTCGCCGGCGGCCTTCTTGCGGGCGGCCTCGACCTCGGGCGAGGCCTGCGGCGCGGCGGCCGCCAGGCGATGGGCGGCGATGCCGTGCAGCGCCCGCTGCCAGGCGCGGTTGGCCGGCAGGCCGGCGCGCTCCGCGGCCACCACGTCGAGCTCGCTGCTCATGCGGGCACCCAGCTGCCAGGTCGGCAGCAGGCACAGGACCAGGCACAGCAGGGCCACCAGGCCGAGGCGCTGGCGCAGATTGAGTCGTTCGAGCAGGGGCAGGGAGACTTGGTTCATGGGCTTGAGAAACTCGCGTCGATCGCCGCTCGTCCGGAGGGGCGAGCGCTGGCATTGCGCGCGCATTCTGCAACTCGTTGATGACGAGTGTTGCTGCGTGTTTCTCAATCCCGGCCGGGCTAGGGGCAAGACCCCAATTCACACGACCGTCACATGGGGCACTGGTCAGCGGATCAGCCAGCCGGCCAGCGCCAGCAGCGCGATCAAGGCGATCAGCGCCAGGCGTCGTTCGCCCCGCTCGGCACAGGGCGAGGCGGCGGTGCTGACGCTGTGCTGGGCATGGCGCTGCAGCGCATCGGCCTGCAGGGTCAGGAGGGAAAATGGGCTCATGGCGTGCTCCTTGTCGGGAGCCTCGCCGCGCGATCGCTCCGTGATGCCAGTGTTGCGCGCGCATGTTTCAAGCGAACGCTGGACGCGCAGCCATGCGGGTTTCATTTGTTGCGGAAATCACGGCAACGGCATGCTTGCCGCGCGGCGCCGGGACCCCGGCGCCGAACTGACCGAGCGCCGCGGCACCCTCGGCGGGCCGATGCGGAGCTCGGCGCCGGTGGCCTTCGGCCGCATGCACCTGGGCCCGGCGCTCTATCCCTTTCCGGCCCGCCATCCGGACATCGAGCCGAGCCTGGAGCCGGCCGACCGGCGCGTCGACGTGGCGGCCGAGAGCTATGACGCGGTGCTGCGCCATGGCGTGCTGGAGGACTCGCGCCTGGTGGCCTGGCAGCTGGCGCGCAGCCAGCGCCGGCCTATCTGGAGTCGAGGTTCAGCTGCGGGTGATCGAGGCACCGCCATCCACCAGGGAGGCGGTGCCGGTGACGAAGGCCGCATCGTCCGAGGCCAGGTACAGCACCGAGCGCGCCAGCTCCTCGGGCCTGGCGACGCGCTTGAGCGCATGCAGGTTCGTGACGAAGGCCTGGGCTTCGGGCGTGTTGTTCATGTCGCGGTACATGTCGGTGTCGACCGCGCCGGGCAGCACCGCGTTGACGCGCACGCCCTGCGGACCGTACTCGGCGGCCAGCGCCTGGGTCAGGCCGATCAGGCCGGACTTGCTGGCCGCGTAGGCCGCGACGCCGGGGAAGGCAAAGCTGTGGCCGACGAAGGTCGAGGTGAAGATCACCGAGCCGCCGCCGTTCCTCAGCATCTGCGCGATCTGGTGCTTGGCGCCTAGGAAGGCCCCGGTCAGATTGATCGCCAGGGTGTCGGTCCAGCCGGCCTCGGAGACCTCGGTGCTGGCGCCGCCCTCGCCCAGGGTGCCGGCGTTGTTGAAGGCGATGTCGAGGCGGCCGTAGCGCTCCACCGCCAGCGCCACCAGGGCCCGGGCATAGGCCTCCGAGCGCACGTCGCCGGCCAGCGCCACGGCCTCGCCGCCGGCGGCGTGGATCTGTGCGACCAGCCGGTCGAGCTCGGCCTGGCGGCGCGCGCCGACCACGAGCCGGGCGCCCTCGGCGGCGAACAGCAGGGCGCTGGCATGGCCGATGCCCGAGCTGGCACCGGTGATGATGGCGATTTTTCCGGACAGTCGATCCATGATTTTTCCTTTCTCGCTATGGCCGGCGGGTGCGCCGCGCTGCCTGGTGGATGGGAAGCTGGTGAGCGGAGTGTGGGCGCCGGCCCGGTTTTGTGAAAGAGGGCGAAAAGAGGGCGAAGCGCGGAATTGCCTTCCGGAAACACCGAACATCAACGGTGAATCGGGCCGTGGCGGCGTTTGCGGGGCGCGGTGGTAGTGCGGCGCTGAGCGCGACCTGCCGGGTTCAGCGGCTCGGCCCCATCACCCAGTCCGGCAGGAAGGTGACGATCTGCGGCGCCAGCGTGATCAACGCGATGCACAGCACCAGGCAGCCGAAGAAGGGCAGGGCGGCGCGCGCGATCACATGGCTGTCCTTGCCGGTCATGTTCTGCAGCACGAACAGGTTGAAGCCCACCGGCGGCGTGACCTCGGCGATCTCGACCAGCAGCACGATGAAGATGCCGAACCAGATCAGGTCGAAGCCGGCCTTCTGGATCATCGGCAGCACCACGGCCGAGGTCAGCACGATCATCGAGATGCCGTCCAGCGCGGTGCCCAGCACCAGGTAGACCAGGGTCAGCACCGCGATCAGCGCATAGGGGCTGAGCTGCATCGCGTTGACCGTCTCGGCCAGCTCGCGCGGGATGCCGGTGAAGGCCATGGTCTTGGACAGGAAGGCCGCGCCGGCCAGGATGAACATGATCATGCAGCTGGTGCGGGTGGTGCCCATCAGGCCCCCCCAGAAATTGCGCCAGCTCAGCGAGCGGCCCCAGGCCGCGATCGCCAGCGAGCCGAGCACGCCGTAGGCCGCGCATTCGGTGGCGGTGGCCCAGCCCTTCAGCAGCACGACGACGATGAAGACGATCAGCAGTGTCACCGGGATCAGCCGGCCCGAACGGCGCAGCTTGGCCGCGAAGCTCAGGCCCGGCCCGGCCGCCGGCACGCGCTCCGGGTGGCGCAGGCTCCACCAGGCGATATAGCCCATGAACAGCAGCATCAGCAGCAGGCCCGGCAGGAAGCCGGCCAGGAAGATGCGAATGATCGAGGCGTCGGCGGCCACCGCATAGACCACCATCGTGATCGAGGGCGGGATCAGGATGCCCAGGGTGCCGGCGGTGGCCAGCGAACCGAGGGCCAGCTTCTCGTCGTAGCCGCGCCGCAGCAGTTCCGGCAGCGCCACCTTGGCGATGGTGGCGCAGGTGGCGGCCGAGGAGCCGGAGACCGAGCCGAACACGCCGCAGCCCAGGATCGTGGTGTGCATCAGCCGCCCCGGCACCTTGTTCAGCCAGGGCGCCAGGCCCTCGAACATCTCCTCGCTGAGCTTGGTGCGGAACAGGATCTCGCCCATCCAGATGAACAGCGGCAGCGCCGCCAGCTCCCAGGAGGCGTTGGACTCCCAGAAGGCCGAGAACAGATTGCTGCCGGGCACCGTGTTGGTGAAGGCGGCCTGGCCGATCCAGCCGACGATGGCCAGGGTCATCGCGATCCAGACGCCGCCGCCGAGCATCAGCAGCATGATGAAGAGCAGCAGGCCGCCGATTTCGATGAGGTTCATGGGGTATGGGGCAACCTAGATGTCGCCGGAGAAATCGCCCTGGGCGTGGCGCGCCTCGACGGCCGTCACATAGCTGGGCCGGCGCCCGCGCAGCACGCCCACCAGCTCGTCCAGCACCGCGATGAAGAACAGGCCGGCGCCGAGCACGAAGCTCGACTGCGGGATCCAGATCGGCAGGGCGATCATGCCGCCGGCGATCTCGTTGAAGCGGTAGCTCTCGTAGGCGAAGCGGGCCGCCCAGAGCGCCAGATAGCCGACGGCCAGCGCCGCGATGCCCAGCGAGAGCAGCTCGAAGCGCCGCCGCCAGGGCGGCGCGAGGCGCTCCAGCAGCAGGGTGACGCGCACGAAGTCGCCCTGCTTGAAGGCCTGGGCCATCGCGAAGAAGGAGGCCGCGGCGCACAGCCAGGCGACGGCATCGTTGATGAAGCCCAGGCGCAGGCCGAACTCGCGGCCCAGGCTGCCCGCGATCATCAGCACCAGGATGGACAGCACGCAGAGCGCGGCCAGCGCGCCGAAGGCGGCATAGAGGCCGTCGAGCAGGCGCCGCATCGTTCAGCGATGCGCCGGCCGGCAGGTCCAGACCGGCGGATTCGTCAGCATGCGCACAGGGATTCCTTTATCGCGTGGCAATCGGCCGCAACCGGGGTTCCGGTCAGGGCAGCAAGTTCCAGGCCATCATGCTTGCGGCGGCGTGCCGCGGCCACGGGGAGAAACACCATATGCGCCAGGGCGGCGCCCTGTCGGGCCCGGTCGGGCGCTACTCCAGCTCGCCCCAGGACGAGCGCGCGAAGGCCCGCCTGACCTCGCCCAGGAAGCGGCCCGACCGGCCGTCGCTGCGCTCCAGCGCCCGCTGCACATGATGATTGAGCCGCAGACGGTCCTGCTTGCTGAAGTCCTTGGCGGCCATCATGATGATGGGGATGCTGGCGGTCCGCGCGTCCTGGCGCAGCGCCTCCACCACCTCGATGCCGCCGACATCGTCCATCAACAGGTCCAGCACGATCAGGTCGGGACCGTAGCGCCGCGCCAGCTCGATGCCTTCCTGGCCGCCATAGGCGCGCAGCACCGAAAAGCCGGGCCGGCTCAGATAGGCGCTGATCAGTTCCAGCTCGCCGGGCTCGTGGTTCACCACCAGCACCAGGATGTCGCGCGCCGGCGTCGGCTGGAAGCCCAGCAGCTCCAGCTCCTGGTTCAGCTCCTGGCGGTTGACGGGCTTCTGCAGCACGGCCGAGGCGCCCAGCGACAGCCCCACCTCATGGCCGCCATCGACCGACACCACCACCACCGGGATATGGGCCCAGCCCGGCAGGCTCTTGAAACGGCTCAATAGCTCCCAGCCGTCGATGCCGGGCAGACGCACATCCAGGGTGATCAGGTCGGGCCGGCCCGCATCGACCTGGCTCAGCGCGGCCTCGGCCGAATTCGCCAGCCGCACCTCGAAGCCGGCCGCCTCCAGCTGGGTCCGCATCAGGACGGCGGCATGCGGGTTGTCCTCCACCACCAGGGCCTGCGGGCGGCCCAAGGGCGCGGGACGCGTGGCGCCGGCGGGCGCCGGCGTCGCGGCCGGTGCCGGGACCGCGTCCGCCGGCTGCGCCTGCGGCTCGCGCCAGGGCAGCCAGAAGCTCAGGCAGGTGCCGCTGCCGGCTTCGCTGCTGACCGCGATGCAACCCTCGTGCAGCTCGGCCAGGCGCGCCGCGGTCGCCAGGCCCAGGCCGGTGCCCTCCAGTTCGGCGCCGCGGCCGTTGGCGATCTGGCTGAAGGGCTTGAACAGCTGCTCCAGCGCGGCGGGCGTCATGCCCACGCCGGTGTCGCTGACGCTGATCTGCACGAAGCGCTGGTAGCTGCTGCCGGGCAGCGGCAGGCGGCGGCCGGCCGCAAAGCCGGGCCAGCCGTGGCTGGCCTGGCCGCGCTCCACCAGGCTGGCCTGCAGGCTCACCCGGCCGCCGCCGGGCGTGAATTTCACGGCGTTGGACAGCAGGTTGTAGAGGATCTGCTTGAGCCGGCGTGCATCGGCCAGCAGCCACCGCCCGGCGCCGACGCCCTGCAGCCTCAGCTCGATGCCCTCGCTGCGGGCGCGTTCGCGCACCACCACCAGCGCGTCGTCCAGCAGCGGGTCGAGCTCGATCGGCTCCAGCAGCAGTTCCACCTTGCCGGCCTCGATCTTGGCCAGGTCCAGGATGTCGTTGACCAGGGACAGCAGGTGCAGGCCCGCGTCGTGGATATGGCCGGCGAAGTCCAGCTGGCGCTCGCTCAGCGAGCCGGCCATGCCGTCGCGCAGGATGGCCGAGAAGCCGATGATGGCGTTCAGCGGCGTGCGCAGCTCGTGCGACATGGTGGACAGGAAGTTGGTCTTGGCCTGGCTGGCGCGCCTGAGCTCGGCATTCATCTGCTCCAGCGTCGCGTTCTTCTGCTCCAGCACGGCCAGCAGCTCGGCGCGGCTGTCGGCCAGCTCGCGCGCGGCGCGCGCGGCGGCGATCTCCAGTTCATTGCGGTACTGTTCGGCGCGGCTGCGGCGCGCCTCGTCCTCGAACTGCTTGCGGCGCAGCTGGGCCTGTACCCGCGCCTTCAGCAGCTCGAACTCGCCGGTCTTGGCCACGAAGTCATCGGCACCGGCCTCCAGGCCGGCCAGCATCGCGCCGCGCGCCTGCACCGCGGTCAGCAGGATCAGCGGGATGTCGCGCAGCGCCGGGTCGGCCTTGATGCGCCGGCAGGCCTCGTGCCCGCCCAGGCCCGGCATCAGCAGGTCCATCAGGATGCAGTCGACGCGCTGCACCTGCAGCAGCTCCAGCGCCTGTTCGCCGGAACGCGCCACCAGCACGTCGTAGCCCTCGTCGCGCAGCAGGGCCGCCAGCTCGGCGCGGAAGCTGGGGCTGTCGTCCACCGCCAGGATGCGCTTGGGGTCCAGCAGGCTGGCGCTGTGTTCCGGCGCGCTGGCCGCGGCGCTGCGCAGCACGGCGGCCAGCCGCGCCAGCATCAGTTCCACATCGTCCTGCTTGCGCACGAAGGCGTCGGCGCCGGCCTCCAGCGCCTGCAGCTCGGCATCGACCTCCTCCGAGGCGGTCAGCAGCACGCAGGGCAGGCTGCGCAAGGCCGGGTCCATGCGCAGCTGGCGGATCACCGCAGGGCCGTCCATGCCCGGCAACTGGCGGTCGACGATGACGGCCGCCGGCCGCTCGGCCGCGGCGCAGCGCAGCCCCTCCTCGCCGCTGGCGGCCAGGATGACGCGGTAGCCGGCCAGCTCCAGCGCGGCGCGCAGCACCTGGCGGAAGGTCTCGCTGTCGTCGATCAGCAGCAACTGGTTGGGCCGGGCCTCGGTTGCGCCGCGCCGCTGGCGCAGCAGCTCGCGCGCCCGGTCCACCAGGTACTGCCGGTCATAGGGCTTGCCGACATAGTCGTCGGCGCCCTGGTCCAGGCCGCGCAGGCGGTCGCTGGCCTCGCTCTCGTTGGACAGCATCAGCACCACGCAGTCCGGGCCGCCGGGGGCGGCGCGCAGCTCGGCCAGCCAGGCCAGGCCGTCGCCATCGGGCAGCAGCAGGTCCAGCAGCACCAGGTCGGGGGTGCGCACGGCCAGGGCGGCGCGGGCCGCCGCCAGGCTGGCGCAGTCCACGCAGTCGAAACCGGCATGCTCCAGCGCCTCGCGCAGGTCCATGCGCACGGTCAGGCTGTCCTCGACGATGAATACGCAGTCGCTCATCCCGGCTCCCTTGTCCACACCGCACCGCTCGCCGCCATCAGGGCCGGCCCGATTTCCCGCAGCGGCAGCACCTGCTGGGCGGCGCCCAGCTGCACCGCCTCGCGCGGCATGCCGTAGACCACGCAGCTGGCCTCGTCCTGAGCCAGCGTGCAGCCGCCAGCGCGCCGGATCGCCAGCAGGCCCTGCGCGCCGTCGCGGCCCATGCCGGTCAGCAGCGCGGCGACGGCACCCGGGCCCAGCTCCGCGGCCAGCGACTCGAACAGCATGTCCACCGAAGGGCGGCAGGAATGGCGCGGCGGCGCGTCGCTGAATTGCAGCCGGCCGGCGCGCAGCAGCAGATGCCGGCCGGCCGGCGCCAGCAGCACGCGGCCGCAGGCCTCGGCCAGGCTTTCGCCGCCGCGCGCATAGGCCACGCGGTGCTCGGTCTGCAGATCCAGCCATTCGGCGAAGCCGGCGCTGAACAGCTCGTTGATGTGCATCACCACCAGCACCGGCAGCGGCGCCGGCGCCGGCAGCGAGCGCAACACCTCGACCAGCGCGCCGGGGCCGCCGGTGGAGGTGCCCAGCGCCAGCAGCGCGCGCCGCGGCGCGGCGTCGCCGCGCGGCGCCGGCCGGCGCTGCGCCGTCACCCGGGCGCGCAGATGCGTGATCACCGGGATGCGCGCCACCAGGCGCAGCAGCGACACCAGATGGCGCTCCCATTCGCCCGGGGCGTGGCGGCCGCTCGGTTTTTCCAGCACCTCGACGGCACCGGCCGCCAGGGCCTCGTAGCTGCGCAGCAGCTCGCCGCGGTTGGTGGAGGAGGAGACGATCAGGATCGGCGTCGGGCAATGCGCCATGATGGCCTCGGTGGCGGCCTGACCATCCTGGCCGGGCAGCATCATGTCCATCGTCACGACGTCGGGGCGCAGGTCCTGGCACAGTGCGACGGCCTGGTGGCCGTCGGCGGCGCGGCCGACCACCTCGATGTCGGGCTCGGCCTCCAGCACCGCGCAGATATGTTCGCGCACCGTCGGCGAGTCCTCCACCACCAGCACCCGCAAGGTCTTCATGCGGCGACCTTCACCAGCTCGCGCACCTGGCGCAGGAACTCCTGCTGCGCGAACTCGCTCTTGACGATGTAGGCGCTGGCGCCCACCTCGTGGCCGCGCCGCTTGTCCTCGGGCGAGTTGCGCGAGCTCAGCAGGATGGCCGGTACCTCGCGCAGCTGCGGGTCGGCGCGCGTGTGCTCGATGAAGCCGAAGCCGTCCATGCCGGGCATCTCCACGTCGACCAGGAAGAGGGCGTAAGGCTGGCGCCGCGCCGCCTCCAGCGCCTGTTCGGCCGAGACGGCCAGGTGCACCCGGTAGCCTGCCGACTCGAGGATGCTCTGCTCCAGCATGCGGGTGGTCAGCGAATCGTCGACCACCAGCACCGTGGGGGGCGCGGCGACGGCCGGCGCGGCCGGCCGGCGCTGCGCGGCCGCGCCGGCCTGCGCGATCAGGCCGGCCGGCTCGAGCACCAGGCGCGGCCGCTGCCCGGCATCGAGCAGCACACCGGCCACCAGCGGGCTGTGGGGCGCGAGCGCCGGCGGCGGGCGCAGCACCACGCCCGCCGTGCCGCCCAGGCACTCGACGCCCAGCACGGCGCGCGTCGCGTCCGCCCCCGTGCCGGCGCTCAGCACCAGCGCGCTGCGGATCGGTGCGGCGCGGCTGCCCGGCGCCAGCACCTCGGCCAGCGCTGCGTAGGGCAGCAGCTCGTCGTCCAGCAGCAGGCCGGCCGTGCCCAGGGCCTGCGGCGCCACGATGCGCTGCACGGCGTCCAGCGGAATGCCATGGGTCCGGCCGCCCGCCTCGACGAGCAGCACCTGCAAGGCCGCTAGCTGCAGCGGCACCGCCAGCTCGACGGTGGTGCCGCGGCCGGGTTCGCTGCGCAGGTTCAGGTGGCCGCCCAGACGGGCCGCGACATCACGCGCCAGGTCCATGCCGACGCCGCGCCCGGCCATGGCGTCGACGCGCGCCGCGGTGCTGAGCCCACCACCCAGCAGGCGCTGCAGCAGGGCCGGCTCGTCGCCTTCGGCCTCCGGCCAGCCCTTGGCCCGGGCGGCAAGGCGCAGCGCCGGCAGGTCGATGCCGGCACCGTCGTCGCTGCAGCCGAACAGCACCTGGCGGCCCCGGCGCGACACCTCGATGCGCAGCCGGCCCTGCGCCGGCTTGCCCAGCGCCTGGCGCCGGGCCGGCGTTTCGATGCCATGGGCGACGGCATTGCGCACCATCTGCAGCAGCGCGCCCTGCACCAGGCCCAGCACGGCGGCCTCCAGCCGGATCTCCCCGCCCTCGGCCTCGAAAGCGAGCCGCTTGCCTTGGGCTTGGGCGTCATCGCGGGCGGCCCGCTGCAGACCCGTGAAGAGCTGGGAGGCCGGCAGCAGGCGCAGCTGTTCGGCGTCCTCGCGCGCGCCCTGCAGTTCGCGGTCCAGGCGGTGCAGGCCGCCGTCCAGCAGGCGTTCCAGCCGCGCCAGCGCCTCGTCCGCCGCGGCGCTGCTACCGGGCTGCAGCAGGGCGCCGCGCGCCCGCGCCAGCAGCTCCATGCCCTGGCGCAGCGCGGTGAGCTGGGCATGGGCCTGGTCGATGCCGGCCAGCAGCCGGTCGAGTTCGCCGGGCGCGGCCTGCACCAAGTCGGGTTGCGGGCCGGCCTGGGTGGGGATGGGCTGGGCCTGCCGGCTTGGCGCCTCGACGGGCTGGGCCAGCGCGGCCAGGGCCTGCACCATGCCATCGTGCAGGTGCAGCAGGGCCTCGATCTGCGCAGCGTCGGGTGCGCCGGTCTCGCGCAGCGGCGCCAGCAGATCCTCCAGCGCATGGGCCTGATCGGCGATCTCGGGCAGGCGCACCACCCGGGCCGCGCCCTTGAGCGTGTGGGCCTGGCGCAGCAGCCGGGCGACGGTGGCGGCGCCGTCGTCGCCGCCTTGTTCCAGCGCCAGCAGGCCCGCGCCGAGCTGGTCGAGCAGCTCGCGCGCCTCGATGCGGAAGTAGTGGTGCGGATCCTTGCTCATGGCGCTCAGCCGGCGGCCTGCGGCTGCACCAGGCGCAGCAGCTCGCGCGACATGCCGGCCAGCTGCGAGGCGGTCTGCAGGGTCTGGCCGGAGCTGGCCTCGGTCTCGCGCGAGGCCTGCGCGGTGTTGGCGATCGCGATATTGACCTGCTCCACCGCGGTGGTCTGCTGCTTGGTGGAGAGTTCGATCTCGCGCGCCGCCTCGGTGGTGTTGCCCACCATGCCGGCGATCTGGCCGATCGCGATGCTCACCTCGCCGAAATGACGGGCACCGGCTTCCACGGCCTTGGAGCCGGTCTCGGTGGCCATCACCGTGCTGTTGACGGCGCTGCGCACATCGTCGATCTGGGTGCGGATCTCCTTGGTCGAGGCCGCCATGCGGTCGGCCAGCTTGCGGATCTCGTCGGCGATCACGCCGAAGCGCTTGCCGGCGTCGCCGGCCACGGTGGCCTCGATC
This sequence comes from Roseateles sp. GW821-FHT09B06, assembly GCF_059418245.1. Taxonomy (NCBI): domain Bacteria; kingdom Pseudomonadati; phylum Pseudomonadota; class Betaproteobacteria; order Burkholderiales; family Sphaerotilaceae; genus Roseateles; species Roseateles sp. GW821-FHT09B06. The sequence goes on from NZ_JBWKPM010000004.1 coordinate 88,122, forward strand.
GTCGCGTTGATCGCCAGGATGTTGGTCTGCTCGGCCAGCTCGCCGACGATGTCCAGCACCGCGCCGATCTGCTGCGACTTGCGGCCCAGGTCCAGCATGTGGTCGACCACCATGTCGATCTGGTCGCGCATGCCCGCCATCGACTGGTGGGCCGCCTGCAGCGTGCCCTCGCCATGCCGCGCCGCGACGGCCGTCTGCTCGGCGATGCCGACCACGCGCTGCGCGCTGTCGGCGATCTGGCGCGAACTGACCAGCAGCTCGGTGATCGTGGTCGTGATCTCGTTCATCGCGGTGGACGATTCGCGCGCGCCGGCGGCCTGCTGGTTGGCGGCCGCCTGCAGCTCGGCGGAGCTGCGCTGCACATGGCGCACCGCCGAACCGATCTGGGTGCCCAGCGCCCGCGTCAGCAGGTAGCCGGCCGCACAGACGAACACCAGGCTCAGCAGCGTGCCCAAGACGATGGCCTGGCGCACCCCGCCGGTGGCCGCTTCCACTTCGTCGGCGCGCTGCTTGAGCTGGGCGCGCTCCTCGTCCTCGAGCTGGCCCAGCAGGCGGCGCAACTCGTCCATCAGGCGCTTGCCCTCGCCGAGCTTGAGGAGGCGTTGTATCGCCTCGTCGCTGCCGGGCTGGCGGCGCAGCTCGATGCGCTCCTTGTGCACCCGCAGCTGCGCGTCGACCAGGCTTTCCACGGTGGCGAGTCGCTTCAGCTGGGCCGGGTTGTTCGCCCAGATGCGGCGCAGCTCGGCCTGTATCTGCGGAATCTCCAGCAGGGCGGACTGGTAGGAGTCAAGATAGCTTTCGTTGCCGTTCAGCAGAAAGCCGCGCTGCCCCGTTTCGGCATCCTTCAGCGTGCTGAGCAGACCGTTGATCTGGTCCAGCGTGACATGGGTCTGGGTGACGCGGTAGCTGTTGGCGGCCAGCGTCTCCACACCGCGGTAGGACAGGCCACCCACCGCCAGCAGCAGCACGAAGGAAAGGGCAAAGCCCAGCGCGATCTTTCGTCCAAAGGTCCACATCGTCGGTTCCCTTTCTATGTCCGGACTGCTAGGCGGTGGCGGGTGGTTCGAGCCGGGCGATGAGCCGGCGCAGATCGATCAGCGCACGCTGCTGCTCCGCGCAGCGCAGCACCTGACCCTGGGGCGAGAGCACGCAGGCGCCGGGCGGCAGGCGCCAATGACCGTCGAAATGTTCGAACGCCAGCGCCAGCGCGGCGTTCCTGGGCTGCACCAGCCAGGCCGGCCGCTGCGCGGGCCCCAGACCCAGCAGGGCCTGCAGGTCGTACAGGGGCAGCACCGCGCCGCGCAGCGCGATCAGGCCCAGCAGCTGCGGCGGCGCGCCGGGATAGGGCAGCGGAGGGTCGTCCAGCGCCTGCAGGCTTGCCAGCTCGGCCAGACGCAGCGCATGAGGCTGGCCGGCCAGGCTCAGGCCGAGGTAGTCGATCGGCGGCGGTCCGGGCTCCGGCAAGGGCTCGGCAAAGGCTTGATCGAAGGCTTCGCGCCATTGCGCGATCCGCTCCTGCAGCGCGTCGCCGGTGCTCAAACCGCCGCCCCCCTGTGCTCGTCCTCGCACAGCGCCAGCAGGGCCGCGCGGCCGAAGCCGCCGCCGAACAGCAGCAGGTGCTGCTCGTCTTCCTCGCGCAGCAGCCGGGCCGCCTGGGCGAGCTCTTCACGCGTCTGCGCGAGCTGGCCGCGGCGTCGCGCCAGCAGGCCCAGGCGCAGCCTTGGCATCGCAAAGCATGGATCCAGGCGAATGGCCTGCCGATAGCGCAACTCGGCGCCGGCGGTGTCATCGCGCGCTTCCAGGCACAGCGCCTGCACATAGTGGGTGGCGGCTTGCTGCGCCGGGCCGGGCCGCAGGGCCAGCAGCCGCTCGCAGGCGCGTTCGGCGGCGTCCAGCCGCCCTTGCTGGGCCAGCAGCACGGCCTGCGGGAGCAGCAGGGTCGGGTCTTGCGGTGCCATGGTGCTGAGGCTGGTGGCCAGGACCAGGGCTGCGTCATGACGCTCGCGCCGCAGCAGCTCCAGCAAGGGCGCGTGGTGCAGCTCCCTGGCCTGGGGAGGCAGGCCGGCGATGTCGGGCCGGGCCGCGGCCGGGACCGGCGCGATTGTCGGCGCCGGTGCTGGTGCGGGCGCTGGCGTTGTTGGCGTCACGGCGCGGCGCTGGTAATAGAAGCAGCCTTCGGCCTGGCGCAGATCGAACTGCCGGTCCAGCTCGCGCAGCGATTCGGCGTGGCCAAGGAACAGGTAACCGCCCGGCGCCAGTGCCCCGGCGATGCGGGCCAGCGCGGCCCGCATCGCCTCGGGCGTCAGGTACATCAGTACATTGCGGCAGAACACGATGTCGAAGGCGCCGGGCTGCCAGAACGCCGGGTCGTCTGCGCAGAGATTGCGCTGCTCGAAGCGCACGCCGCGCCGCGCCGCGGCGCTGACGCCAACCTCGTCGCCCTGCGCCTCGAACCAGGGCTCGCACAGCGCCTCGGGCAGCTCGCGCAAGCTCCAGGCACCGTAACGGGCCGCGGCGGCGCGGGCCAGCGCCTCGGGATTGAGATCGAAGGCCTGCACCTGCCAGTCCCAGGGGCTGCGCTCCAGCCCCAGCTGAGCCTGCAGGCAGATCGCCAGGGAATAGGCTTCCTCGCCGCTGGCGCAACCGGCCGACAGCACGCGCAGCCGCCGCTGCGGCCGGCGCGCGGCGATCAGGGCCGGCAGCACGGTCAGGCGCAGCGCCTGGAACTGCTCGCCATGGCGGAAGAAATAGGTTTCGCCGACGGTCAGTTCGCTCGCCAGCGTTGCAAGCTCGGCATTGGTCGGCGCCTGCTCCAGCCGGGCGAGATAGCGCTCGGTCGCATCGCCGCCAGCCCCCGAGCGGCGTGCCAGCAGCTCGGCCAGCCAGGATTGCTGGCGCGGCTCGAAGCGCAGGCCCAGCCGCGCAGCGATCACGGCCTGCAGGCGCTGCACCGGCGATGGCGCTTCCGCAAGCCTCATGCGAAATCCTGTGCCGGCAACAGGCGCGCGCCGTTCAGCACCATCAGCAACTCGGCATCGAGCCGCGCGATCGCCTGGATCGGCTCATTCGCCGCTTCGCGCAGCAGCGGTGGCAGGGGTTCGGTGTCCTGCTGCGGCAGCTCGCGCAGGCCCAGCACCTCGCCGACGGCCAGCGCGGCGCGGCGCCGGCCGACGCTCACGGTGACAAAGCGGCGCGGCGTCACGCCCGTCATGCCCAGCAGGCCGGCCAGGTCGACCACGGGCAGAGACTGACCGCGGATACGGGTCAGGCCCGACACATGGGCCGGGGCATCGATCAGGGGTTCGATCGGCAGCGGGCGCAGCGTCTCCAGCACATGGAGCAGCGGCAATGCGCACAGCCGCGTGTGGACACGGCAGACCAGCGACGTATGAAAGAGGCGCTCGTCCATCTGGCATTGGCGCGCGTCAGCGGCCGCGCGGCCCGTGAGGTTGCCAGATGGAAGCGGACGCGCCAACCCGTGGCTCGTGCAGCATTCTTTTTAACCCCCTGAGTGGCCAGTCTATGCCAAGACCCCGCATTGACGCGAGTGCAGTTGTGCGTCGGCCGGTCCGCGCCGGCCCCGGGCCCGGCAATCGTGGTGAGATTGGCAAGACCTGGCCCCAGCGGGGCGCGCGCGGCGGAGCCGGGCGGGAAGGCGGGCCCAGGGCCTCGGGTCAAGCGCCCGTCAGCGGAAAATGCCTTGAATATCAAAGATCTAGAGGCTTCCGATCGTTCCGAATGCGCCGCGCAGGATGCTGATGAACCGGATCGACAACGCGCGGAAGACTTGCGGGAATGAGCCAAGGGGCCGCGGCGAACCGCGGCCCCTTTGTCCCTTTGCTGATAATTGGCAGAAGCCGCTCAGTGGGCGGCGCTCAGCGTGCCGTTGGCCCGACCGCGGCGCTGGTCCAGGCTGAAAGTGCCGGCACCGAAGGCCACGAACTGCAGCAGGCCGCCGGCCATGGCCAGGTTCTTCAGGAAGTGGAACAGCTGGTTCTGGTCGCCCAGCGCGTTGTGGAAGAACAGGGCCGAGGCCACCGAGAACAGGGCCAGGGCGGCGGCCACCAGGCGGGTGCGATAGCCCAGCACCAGCAGCACGCCGCCGCCCAGTTCGGCCACCAGCGCGGCCACGAAGGCCAGCGTGGGGGCCGGCAGGCCCACGGAGGCGATGTAGCCGATCGTGCCGGCCGGGGCGGCCAGCTTGCCGAAGGCGCTGACCAGGAAGATGGTGGCGAGCAGGAGGCGGCCGATCAGCGGCAGCACCGAGGTCGAGGCGGGGGCCGAGGTCGTGGTGGTTTTCATGATGAGTTCCTTCAAGGTAGTCAATGGATGAGGTTCGAACAGGTTTTGAACGCAGGGTCTCGGTCTTTCCGCGTGTCTTCAGCGCACACGGCCGCTGGCACGGAGTTGCTCGCCGAGCCGAGCAATTTCTTGTTCGCCGCGCTGCAGCGCGGCGTGGCTGGTGTGGACGGAGTAGCGGCCGAGCACCAGCTTGTGGGGATGCTTGACCGCGGTGCCGACGATGAACTCGGTCGCGCCTTCGGCCAGCACCTCGATCACGGCATCGCTGTCGTTCAGCACGGCGAGCTCGTTCTCGAGGCGCGCGCCACCCAGGTGCAAAGCCCCCCGGGACACATGGAGCCAACCGATGCTGTAGCCGGGTGGGGGCGTCAGCCGCCAGCGTTCGCCGGCGCGGAGTTGGACATGCAGCAGCAGCAGACCTTCGGGGGCCGCCACCTCGCTGTGCGCGCCGGCATGGCGGCCGAGGATCAGACGCGCCGGGCCTAACTGCGGCACCGCTTCGGGCTGCAGGTACTGGCTCTGGGCCGCAGCGTTCTCCATCGTTTCCGGAAGGGCGACCCATAGCTGATAGCCGCGAAAGCGTCCGGCGCCGAGCGGCGCGCCGTCATGCCACACGCCACGCCCGGCGCGCATCCATTCGACGCTGCCGGCATCCAGCACGCCGGTGGCGCCGGTCGTGTCTTCGTAGCGCATGCGCCCGGACAGCAGTACCGTGGTGGTGGCGATGCCCGAGTGCGGATGCATCGGGAACATCGGGCTGCCCATGGCCTGGAAGTCGAAGTAGTCCAGGAACACAAAGGGCTTGACCAGGGTGCCCAGGTCGCCGGGACCGAAGATCCGGGTCACGGGGCCCTGGCGGCGGCCGCGGGCACGGACAGCAATGGCGCGCGGGGGGCTGGAATGCAGGCCCTGGTCGAGGCCAGCCCCGGGGACATGGGTGAGGTGTCGATCCGAGCTCGGCCTCGCCTGCGAGGTTTGGGAGATGGTGGACATCGGGTGGCTTCGTCTAATGCGTTGGACCGAAGCTTAGAAACTGGACACTCAGCTGAGAAGCCTATATGTTTCGATGGATTCCATCTTCAGGAGCGATAGATGCTCGACGGCGTGTCCATGGATCAGCTGCGGACCTTCATCGCGGCGGCCGAGGAGGGGAGTTTTTCGGCGGCGGGGCGCAAGCTGCGCCGGGCCCAGTCGGTGGTCAGCCAGACCATGGCCAATCTGGAGGCGCGGCTGCGGGTGAGCCTGTTCGACCGCAGCGCGCGCTACCCGGTGCTGACCGAGCAGGGCAAGGCCCTGCTGGGCGAGGCCAAGACCGTGGTGAACGGCATGGATGCCTTCAAGGCGCGGGCGCGCACCCTGTCCGAAGGCCTGGAGCCCGAGCTGTCGGTGGCCATCGACGTGATGTATCCGATGGCCTCGCTGACCGACGCCGTGGGGGCCTTCCGCCAGGCCTTCCCGACCACGCCGCTGCGCCTGTATGTCGAGGCGCTGGGCGCCGTGGTGCAGCCGGTGCTGGACGGTGCCTGCCGCATCGGCGTGATCGGTTCCCTGCCGGTGGTGCCCGATGGGCTGCACGCGGAGCCGCTGGCCGAGGTTCCGATGGTGACCGTGGTGGCGCCGAGCCATCCGCTGGCGCGGCAGCAGGGCCCGGTCCGCGCGGGCGAACTGGAGCGCCATGTGCAGCTGGTGTTGACCGACCGGACCACGCTCAGCGCCGGGCGCAACTACGGCGTGCTCTCGGCCCAGATCTGGCGTCTGGCCGATCTGGGCGCCAAGCATTCCTTCCTCAAGGCCGGCTTCGGCTGGGGCCATATGCCGCTGGCGATGGTGCAGGCCGATCTGGCTGCCGGGCAGCTGGTGCGCCTTCGTCTGGAGATTCACCAGCCGGCCACCCCGGGCATCGCGATGTATGCGGTCTACCGGAACGACGCGCCGCCCGGGCCGGCCGGGCGCTGGTTCATAGCCCGGCTGCAGCGGCCGCCGGCCGATCCATCTGCGAAGTAGATGGATTCCATCTGAACAAAGAGGCTTCTCGGATAGATGAGCCGTCCCTACTCTTCGAGCCATGCAAACGCCGGGTTTGCGCAAGGAGAGAAACCGATGACTCAACTCAATCTCAGCGCGGCCGCAGAGGCCGCTAACACCGCCAAGGCCGTCATCCGCCGCAACACCGCCGAGGTGCAGGGCGGCGGCAACTGGGCCTTGTTCGACGAACTGTTCGCCGACGATTTCCTCGACCACACGCCGCAGCCCAACTGCACGCCGGACAAGGCCGGCGCGCTGGGCCTGTACCGCAAGCTGCGCGAGGCCTTCCCGGATTTCCATGCCGTCATCCACTGGCAGCGCGCCGACGGCGACGTGGTAACGACCTACAAGACCTATCACGGCACGCATCAAGGCGACTTCCTGGGCCTGGCGCCCACCGGCAAGGCCATCCGTTTCGAGACGGTGGATGCGATGCGCGTGCAGAACGGCAAGATCACCGAGCATTGGGGCGTGGCCAATCTGTACTCGGTGCTGCAGCAGCTGAACGCGCTGCCGCGCTAAGCCAGGGGCCGGCCTGAATACCAACATCCTGCAGGGCAGGGTCGTCGTCGTCACCGGCGCGGCCAGCGGCATCGGCCGGGCCATCGCCATCGAGGCCGGCTGCATCGTGCTGCTGGTCGACGGCGGTCTGCCGTCCGTCATCTGAAACCCGAGCATTTCTCAAGATCATCATCATGAACACCACCATTCGCTTTCATCGGTACGGCGCCCCCTCGGTCCTCCAGGTCGAGGACGATGCCCTCGGCGCGCTTGCCGAACCCGGCGCGGGCCAGGTGCGCCTGCGCCATGAGGCCATCGGCGTGAACTTCATCGACACGCTGTTCCGCCAGGGCGCCTTTCCGGTGCCGCTGCCCTCGGTGCCCGGCGTCGAGGGCGCGGGCATCGTCGAGGCGCTGGGGGCCGGCGTTGCCGGCATCGCGGTCGGGCAACGCATGGCCTACTATCTCGCGCCTGGCAGCTATACGCAGCAGCGCCTGATCGGGGCCGAGCATTTGATTCCGGTGCCCGACGACCTGTCGGCCGAGCAGGTGGCCGCGGTGCTGACCAAGGGCCTGACGGCCTGGGCCGGGCTGAACGGCTACCACCAACTCCAGGCCGGGCAGACCATGCTGGTGCAGGGCGCGTCCAGCGGCGTGGGCAATCTGCTGGCGCGCTGGGCCAAGGCGCGCGGTGCCGTCGTGATCGGCACGGCGGGCTCGCCGGACAAGCGTGCGGCGCTGGCCGCGGTGATCGACCATGTGCTGCCCTCGGATGCGCCCGACCTCGTGGAGCAGTTGAAGCGCCTGGCGCCGCAGGGCGTCGACGTGGTCTACGAGTTCGTCGGCAAGGCCACGTTCGCGGCCACGCTGGCCGCGGTGCGTGAGGGCGGGACCATCGTCTCGATCGGCGCCGCCTCCGGAGCGCCGGAGTTCGACCAGGGCGAACTCGCCCGGCGCCGGATCCGCATGGTCGGTGGGCCGATGGCCAAGCACCTGCAGGGGCGCCTCGGCGAGGCCACGGCGGCGGTCTTCGATGCCTACCGGCGCGGCCTGTTCGGTGCGGTCCGGACGACGCGCTATGCGCTCAAGGACGCGGCGCAGGCCCATATCGACATCGCCGAGCGTCGCAAGGCGGGCTCGCTGGTGCTGATTCCCTGAGCGTGCCGGCGCGCCGCCACGAGTGGGATCCTCGGGCCGGACCGCTTCGGCAGCGCCTGGGAGGAGGGGCTGATGCGCGGGTCGAGTAGAGTCGCGCTGCTCGATTCGCCTTCCCTTTTGATCCCGCATGAACAGACTGCAGTCCGAGTTGCACCGCCTCTATCTCCCGCACCGGCCAGAGGGCAGGGACAGCGCTTCCGACGCGCCGGGTCTGAGCGACGCCGACGGGCAGGTGAGGGCGGCGGTGCTGGCGCTGTCCCGGCCCGCCGACTGGAGCGCACTCTCGAAAATGTGGCGAGGGGTGCAGGTCGATCTGGATCTGCCCGCGCCCGCCATCGCGGTTTCCGGCCTTGACGGCTTTCAGCTCTGGTTCTCGCTCGCCGAGCCGGTGCCAAGGGCGCAAGCCCTGGCCTTTCTCGAAGCGCTGCGGCGACGCTATCTGAGCGACATCGCGATCGAGCGCGTTGGCATGATGCGTGCCGGCGATGCCTTACCGCCCCTGCAGACGCATGGCGGCCATTGGTCGGCGTTCGTGGCCCCGGATCTCGCGCCGGTGTTCGCCGACGAGCCCTGGCTCGACACGCCGCCAAGCGCCGAGGGCCAGTCGGACCTGCTGGCAGGACTTGCAAGCATCAAGCGCGCCGACTTTCAGGCGCTCCTGGAACGGCTGGGGCCGGCCCGCACGGCCGGCACCGACGCCGGTCCGGCGACCGCGGGCCCGGCACCGTCCGGCACGAGCCAGGATCCCAGGAGCTTCCTGCTCAAGGTCATGAACGATGAGGCGGTGGCGCTGGGCCTGCGCATCGAGGCGGCGAAGGCGCTGCTGCCCTGGTTCGACGGACCGCCGCGCAGCCGCTGAGGCGGGCGAGGAAAAAGAGGCGTCCGTCGCGCTGACGGCGCCCTTGGCCGGCGGCAGGCCTGCCTTGCTTGGTGTTCACGACGTCCTTGAGGACCTTGCCAGCCGTGAACTTGGGCACCGTCCTGGCTGCGATTTCCAGGGTCTCGCCGGTGGCGGGGTTCTTGCCGCTACGGCACCGTGATGATGATGATGCGCACCATGCCGCGAATACCGCGCAGCACGCAACGTTCATAGGGGCGGCTGCGCGCGCCATCGCTGCTGCAGGGTCTCGAAAAGTACGCGCTCTTCCCACTGGGTGTGATTGGCCAGCAGGGATCCAAGCTGCTCCAGCGAGTCGCGGCTCACCGCCCGGTCCAGCAGGGCCCGGATGTCGGCATGGTCGCGCAGCAATCGCCGGGCCTCGTCCTGCAGGCCCCAGGCCATCATCAGGGGCAGCAGTTCGGCCTCCTCTTGCAGGAAATGGGGCAGCAGCTGCCGGCAGGCCTGTGCAATCCGAGCCTGAATTTCCGCGCGCGGGATCGCCTCATCGGCGGCGGCGGCGCGGGCCCACCGCGCCAAGACCAGGGCTCCGTGATGGTCCCTGGACAGCGGGATCAGATTTGCATGTCGTTTCATTGCGGATGTGCTCTCGATGTCGGGCCAGGCATGGCCCCCATGGCCCCTGCGCCGCAAGTTCTTTGTTGTCGCCATAATAAGATGCATGCAAAATGCATCTTTAAGATCCGCAAACCCCCATGTCGCAAGGAAGGTCATGAATACGAATGCCACGCTGAATCCGCTCGATGAGGCCTGCGCGGTGCTGCGCGCCTGTTATGAACGCCGCTGGATCAGCACCCGCGACGGCAATGTGTCCGTTCATGCCGGCGCAGGCCAGGCGTTCTGGATTTCTCCGAGCGGTGCGCGCAAGCACCGGCTGATGGCGGCCGACTTTGTCGAGGCCCGAGCGAGCGCGGATGAGCCGATGGCGCCGGCCGGCGCGCTGCTGCGCGCTTCCGGTGAACTGGCGCTGCATCGGCTGGTCCGGGCGCAACTGCCAGGAGGCAGGGGAACGATCCTGCATGTGCATGCCACCTACGCGGTGGCGGCGATGTATGCGGGCCTGCCGCTGGCCGAGGTCTGCGCCGCTTTCCCCGAGGTGTCGCGCTACACCCGCGTCGGGCCGGACGTGCCCGCGCTGGCCGCCACCAGCGAGGAGCTGGCGGTGGCGACGGCGCGGGCCTTCCAGCCCCTGGCCTTGGGCGTGCCACATATCGTCGGACTGGATCGCCATGGCGTGGTCGCGATCGGGCGAGACCCCTGGGACGCCTTCGAGCATGTCGAGCGGCTGGAGCATGTCTGTCAGATGGTGCTGGCCGGCGGTGGGCGGGCCGGGCGCCCGGGCGGCGCCGCGCGCGCGGGCACGACGCTGGGCGCGCCGGCCGGCCTGTAAGCGCATGGACAAGCATCTGTCCGACACCGCGCTGAACTCCCTGGGCGCGCTGCTGCACGAGTCGGTCGAGACCTATCTGCGGTGCCGGCGCGGCCATGCGGCGGGGAGGGGACGCAGCGCGTGCGAGGCGCTTCGGGCGCGCTACGCCGACTTTGCCGCCACCGAGGTGGCCGCCTGGCTGCGGGATATGCGTGGGCCGGGGGCGGCGGAAATCCGGGAGCGCTTCGGGCTGGACATGGACATCCTGACTCAGTGCGAACTGGACGAAGCCTCCGATCGGTCGCGCTTTTGCGGTTGGCTCGGTGAGCACCTGAGCGATTTGCTCGCGCATGGCGCGGGCTGAGATGGCGCGGGCCGAGCGCTGCTTTCCCTTGCCGCGCCGGGTCGGCCGCCCGGCTCCGGTGCGACATCCGGATCGCCGTGCCGCAAGGTCAGGCGCAGCCTCAGCAACGCCAGTCCGCCAAGGACCATGCCCCAGGCCATCAGGCCATTGCCGCTGAGCGTCTGCTCGTCGAACAGGTAGCTGACGCACAGTCTCGCTTCGGCATCGCGGTACAGCAGTCCGGCGGTGAGCAGCATCCAGGTCGCGTTGCCCAGGAAGAAGGCGGCGGTCACCCCGTTCAGGCGTGGCCAGCCCTGGGCCAGCGCCAGCCCGGCCAGCAGCCAGCTGAGGTATTTCAGCAGCGCGACCCGCGGCTCCAGCACCGCCAGATCCAGGGCTGCCGGAATCATCCAGAAGGCCGCCACGCAGCTTGCCAGGGTGGCGGTGCTCAGGCCCAGTGCGTCCGCACGGGCCAGCCAGGTCGCGAGCCGGCGCGGCAGCCAGGCGGCCGCCGCCCAGCCGGCCGCGAGCAGCAGGGGGAACTGCAGCAGCATATGCAGGCTCATGCTGGCCTCGACCAGATGGCGCAGCGGTGGCGCCAGCAGCCAAGCCAGCGGCGACAGCGCCAGCAGCGCACGCGCGTGGACCATCACGGCCGCTCCCCAGCGTGCCGCGAGCCGGCCAAGCGCTCTGCGGCGGCCAGTGCGAGCTGCCATTGGTCGTAGTCGAAAATCCGATGCACGCGACCGGTGGCGTCGATCAGATGGATGCTGCCATTGTGGACGTAGCCGCCGAAGCCGTCCGGGATCGCCACCACGCCCAGATCGCGCAGCGCCGCATGCCCGGCCGCCTCATCGCGCGGCGTGCTCAAGGTCCACAGGGCAGGATCCGCACGATGCAGCTGTCCGTGGGCCGCCAGGGCGGCCTGATCGTCATGCCGTGGATCGATGGACACCGAGAGCAGGCGCACCGCCGCACCGCTGCTGCGTAGCGCCTCCTGCATGCGGTAATACTCGTTGCCGAGCGCCTGGCATACGCTGGGGCAGCGGGTGTAGATGAAGTCGACCAGATAGGTCGACGCCGAGGCCGATGCCAAGGCCGACGAAGGCGGGACGAACAGATCCAGCGGCCGCCCCCCGGCATCACGCAGGGCCAGGGGCGGGGCCCGCAGCGTGCCCTGGGCCGCGGCCTGGCGGCGTATTGCCTCGTAGGTCCAGGCCTCGAAGCCCTGGGTCAGCCGCTCCGTCACGGCGACCAGGGCACCGACCAGCAGGGCGCAGGCGAACAGCGTGGGATACAGGCGCTGGGACGGCGCGCGATCGGCGGGGATGTCTTGGCGGGCCATGGCTGTCGGGCAGGGTCAGACGGCGATGTAGTCGACCGCCTCGCCGTCCTTGATCACGAAATGGGCGAACTCCTGGAAGAACCCAAAGAACAGATTGCGGCCGATGCCATGGGCGGTCTGCTGCAACTCGGCGGCCACCTCGGCATCGAACAGCGCGGCGGTGTGCTTGTGCCACAGCGTGATCCAGCGCAGGAAGTGAGCCGGTTCGACATGCGCGGTCTCGGCCAGCGCCACATGCTTGCCGTAGACATTGCCCTTGAAGCTGCGCGTCCCCAGCATCACCGTGCTCCAGAACTCCACCATGCGGTCCAGATGTTCGCTCCAGTGATCGCCGATCGTCGCCTCGAAGACGGGACCCAGCGCCGGGTCGCGGCGAATGTCGCGGTAGAACGCATGAACCAGGCGGTGCATGCCGCTGCGATCCAGGGCGATGGGAGTGGGGCGGTCGGACATGGCCATCGTGGGCTTACTCTCTGTCGGTGGGACGGATGCGGCTGCGTCGCGTCGGCTTCAGGCTGCGGAGAAGGTCAGATAGGCGGCGCTGTACAGCGCCAGGGCCATGATGGTTCCGAACAGGATGTCGCCATAGCGTTGCAAGGCATGGAGGATCGATTTCGCGCGCATCTCAGTCATCTCAGTCATGGGGTGGCAGTTCCTTGTCGCCGGCAAAGGGCGAGGTTCGAGCCTCATGCTCGACGCGCGTCTTGGCGACCGTCTCGGCGCTGACTTCGGGGGCGGCGTTGCCCCACTGCGAGCGGATATGGCTCAGCACGGCCGCGACCTGCGCGTCGTCGAGTTGTTCCTTGAAGGCCGGCATGGCGCCGTTGTAGCCGCCGCCCTTGACCGTCAGCGGCCCGGTGACGCCATGCAGCAGGATGGCGGCGGCGGTGCCGTCCTTGCCCATGACCCACTCGGACCCGGCCAGCGGCGGAAATACGCCGGGCAGACCCTGACCATTGGCCTGATGGCAGGCGACGCACAGCGAGGCATAGATGGCCGCGCCGTCGATCTTGGCGCCGCCCGTCTTGCGTTGGCCGGCTAGCTCGGCCGCTTGGCGGCCGTCGCCCCAGCTGCTCGGCGTCTCGATGTCGGCCTGGGAGATGTACACCACCCCGAACGCCATCAATGCCCCGGTCAGGGCGACCAGGTACCAGGGCATGGGGTTGGTCTTCTCCTGCGGCTCGGGATTCTCGCGCTCCTGCTGCGGCAGGATGTCGGGGTCGTTCACTGAGGGCTCCTTGAGGTGTTAGGACTTGCCGGCGCTCGCGGAGGCGGCGGCCTCGGGCGGTGCGGGCAGCACGGGCTGGGTACGGTTCAGGGACTTGAGGTAGGCCACCAGATCCAGCGCTTCCTGGCGGGCGATCACCTTGCGCCCCCCGGGCGCGAAGCCCGGCGGCAGCTGGACTTCGACATCGCCGGTGTCGGCCTTGTCCTTGAGCTCGAAGAGATAGGGATAGCTGGGCATCACGCTGCCCGGAACGTAGGCGCGCGGCTGATACAGGTGGCCCAGATGCCACTGCTCGCTGGGCTGGCGCGCGCCGATGTTCAGCAGGTCCGGTCCGGTGCGCATGCTGCCCAGCAGATGCGGCGAGTCGTAGGCATAGTCGCCGGCCACGCTGGCGCGGCCCCAGCCGCGCTCGAAGTCGGGCGCGAAGCCTTTGGCGCGGGGCTGCTGCGAATGGCAGTAGACGCAGCCGTTGGCGATGTACTGCTGGCGCCCGCGCAGCTCGACGCTGGTGTAGGGCTTCAGCCCCTCGGTGGGCTTGACGTCGCGCACCGTCATGTAGGGAATGACGACGAGCGCGCTGGTGGCGATGCCGAGCATCACCATGCCTCCGGCTATGAGCTTGGTCTCGTTATGCATTGATGGCTCCAGGGGGCTCAGATGGCTTTCAGCAGCGTGGGCTGGTTGCGCCCCGACGATCTGCCCGCCAGCAGCTGCACGAAGTGGATGACGAAGACGAGGTGGCCCAGCACCATCAGGGCGCCGCCGATGCTGCGCGCCTTCAGATAGGGCAGGGTCAGCGTGACCGAGTCCATGAAGGGGCGCGCGGCGTCCAGCATCGCCTTGCCCTGCAGCCAGCCGCCATGGTTCAGGCTGAGGAAGTAGATGGTGATGCCGATCGAGGCGAGCCAGAAGTGCGCGGAGATCATCCGGGGCGAGGGCCACTCGCGGCCCGACACGCGGGGCACGACGAAGTAGATCGCGCCGAAGAACACCATCGTGACGAAGCCGTACAGGCCCAGGTGGGCGTGGCCCACCGTGTGGTGGGTGAAGTGCACCACCGCGTTGAGGCTGCGCAGGGCCTCGAAGGCGCCCTGGATCGAGCTGAGCGTGTACATCAGCCCGCCGAAGCCGATGAAGCGCAGCGTGGGCGAGTAGCGCAGCGCGGCCAGCTTGCCCTTGAGCGTGCCGTGCATGTTCACCGTGAAGGCGATCACCGGGATGATCATCATCATGCTCTGCACGATCGACAGCGTGACCATCCAGCCCGGCACCGGCCCGCCGATCAGGTGGTGGCCGCCGACCTGGCCGTAGAAGAAGGCCAGGCCCCAGAAGCCCAGCAGCGAGAGGTTGTAGCTCTGCACCGGCCGGCCGATGATCTTGGGCAGGAAGTAGTAGACCGAGGCCAGGGCCAGCGGCGTGTAGAACAGGCCGAGCACGTTGTGGGCGAACCACCAGTTCATGGCCGCCTCCTGCACGCCCTTGTGCAGGCCGGGGATGTTGGCCACCAGGAAGAGCACCGGGAACCAGAACAGGGCGCAACCCATGTACCAGACCGAGACGTAGAGATGCTCGACCTTGCGGTTCAGCAGGGTCAGCACCAGGGGCACGCCGATCAGGGCCCCGCCGGCCACGAACAGGATGTCCACCTGCCAGGGCACCTCCAGCCATTCCAGCCCGTCACCAAGGCCGGCGGCGACGGCGCCCAGGCCGGCGATCAGCGCGGCATTCCAGAGCGCCGCGCCCAGGAAGGCGTAGCGCGCGCCGACCAGCTCGGTCTTGAGCAGGCGAGGGATCACGAACAGCGCGATGCCCAGGCCGGCCATCGGCGCCCAGCCGTAGGCCACGGCGTTGAGGTGGATGGTGCGGATGCGGCCGAATGTCAGCCAGGCCTGGTTGACCAGCCAGTCCGGCTCGTGCAGCTTGATCGAGGCGGTCAGCCCCGCGGCCGAAGCCACCAGCAGCCAGGCAAAGGCGCAGCACAGGAAGAAGAACACCAGCGGGCCGGTGGAGGCGTCGGCGCGGGCGCGGTCGACCAGCTCCTGCGAGTGGGCCGGGGCGGCTTGCGAAGGGCTCACGGACTGCAGCTTGGCCAGCGTCTCGGTGGTGCCGGCCGGGTCCTCGACGATGCCGACCTCGCCCGGCGCGAAGATCACCTCGGCGGCCTTGGGGCTGTGGTCGAAAAGGCCGCGCCGCTGTGTCCAGATGAAGACAAACAGCCCGACGACCGACAGCACGAAGGCCGACAACAGGATCGCAATGGTGCTCACAGGGAACCTCCGGTGGGAATCAGGGGCGCGCGGTGCGCGTGGGTGGGGGCCGGGCCTTGTCCTTGCCGTGCCAGCGCGAGCAGGGCGCCGATCTTCAGCAGCTCCAGGGCGACATAGGCGGCGTGATGCGCCGAGCCCGGCGGCTTGTCGCCCGCCAGCAGCAGCGCCAGACGAGCGTCCAGCGGCGGCATCAGCGCCAGCTCCTGCGCCGCCAGGATGGCGCCGAACAGCGCCAGACAGGCCCAAGTCCGGGCCGGGCCGGTGCTGCGCGGCGCAAGCAGTGTCGCGAGCAGGAGCAGCATCAGCAGCTGCAGGACATGGGACACATGGAAGAGCGTGGATCCGACGGCCACCAGTTGAGCCAGGCTCAGTCCCGGGGTGAGGAACTTGGCCGGCTGGGCCACGAACGAGACCCCGACGATGACGCCCAGGCACAGCCAGGGCAGGGCCTTGATCCAGCCGATGCCGGCGGGATTGGCAGAGTGGGTAAGAAGCATGGAATTTTCTGAATCCGTCAATCGTCGCAGCCATCCGCCCTGGGCGATATCAGCCATGAGGAGTAGACGAGCAGATAGAGAAGGAAGGCCGCGGCGAACAGGGCACCCGCCAGCACCAGGCCCGGCCCGTACCAGCGTGGAAGCAGCAGCGGGACCGCGACCCGCAGGGCCGCTGCCAGCAGTACCAGGCGATAGGACCAGACCTCGGCCCGCGAGGCCTGCAGCGTGCGGCCGGTGTGGCCGCGTGCGGTGCGCGTCATCATGGCGAGCATGAGCCCGGCGCTGGCCCCCACGGCCAGCGCATGCAGGGCGGGTGACTCGGCCTGGCCGCGGGCCAGGGCCAGTGCCAGCAGCGCGAGTCCGATCGGGATCCATGCGTAGGCCAGATGCAGCACCCAGAGGATCGGGCGGCCGCGCGTCGCCGCGGGTTTCCAGCTCGCCAGGCGCCAGGCATGCAGTGCCGCTGCGGCGCCGAGCAGCGTGGCAGCGCCGGCCGTTGCGCCACCCGTCAGCCACAGCGCCAGCCCGCCCAGCGTGAGCAGCAGCAGCAGACGCTCGCGCCAGGCCGGAACGCCCGTGGCCAGGCCGGGGTTCGCGTTGCGGGTGAACATCGGGATCACCCGGCCCGCGATAACGGTCTCCAGCAGCACCAACAGGGTCAGGCCGGCGTGCAGTGCCCGAACGGGCTCGATGTCCAGCGCGCCGCTGGCTCCGAGATGGAAGGCGAGATTGCTGATGCCCAGCAGGCCGAGGATCGCCGCGACGCCGAGATTGCGGTGGTTGCCCGCTTCCATCAACAGATGGGCGAACACGGTCGCCGCCAGCGGCAGGAAGAGCAGGTCGAGGCAGAAGAAGGCCGGGTAGGGCGCCCACAGGGCCGCGACGCGAGCCGCCAGCCACAGCAGGGCGAAGAAGCCCAGGTGCGCGCCGCGTGGCGTCGGCAGCCCGGTCCAGGTCTTGCCCGCCGTGAACAGGAAACCCACGATCACGGCGGCCATCATGCCGAACAGCATCTCATGCGCATGCCACAGTGCCGGCGCGAGACCGGATGCGGGCAGCAGGCGGCCGCTGTACACCAGCAGCCACAGCGGCATCAGCAGCGCCCCGGCCCATGCCGCGAGCAGATAGAAGGGGCGGAAGCCGAGGCGCAGCAGCGGCCAGTCGACGGCTTGGGGGGCGGGAGGGCTGATTCCGGACATCGCAATTCCTTCGGCGTGAGCGGCTGCCGGGATCGGGCGCTCATCTAGCTATGCTTAAACATGTATTTAATATGAATGTTATCATGGTGCCCGATATCAGGCAATTGTTGCCTGATGGATCGGGGCCATTGGCCGAGAACGAAGTAGAGTTAGGGCAAGTATTGGAAAGGTGACCTGTTATGCGGCTGACGATGTACACGGACTACACCCTGCGGGTGATGATGTACCTTGCCGTCAAGCACCGGGAGGATGGGGTGGCCACGATCGACGAGATGGCGCGGGCCTATGACATCTCGCGCAACCACCTGATGAAGATCGTCAACGAGCTGGCGCAGACGGGCTTCATCGAAACCCTCCGCGGCCGCTCGGGCGGTGCCCGTCTTGCGCGGGAGCCCGCCGAGATCTCGATCGGCGAGGTGGTCCGTATGGCGGAGAAGGACTTCGCGGTGGTGGCCTGCCACGACGCCAGCACGCCGCACAACTGTGCGATCTACCAAGCCTGCAACCTCAAGCGCGGCCTCGCGCGAGCGGTCGATGCCTTCATGCAGGAACTCGACAAGATGACGCTCGAAGACGCGATCTCCGCGCCCACGGTCGCGGCCGGCCTGCTCGGCTTCGGTCAGCCGATGCTGATGCCTGCCGCCACGCGGGGGCGCTTGACGACCCGGACCGCTCCCCGCCGCGCCTGAGGCCTGGGAAGGCCGGAGGGTGCGGGCGTCCGGCGGGGCGGGCCGGGTGTCGACCCCTCAGTGCGTGGAGGCGGCCGGCATGGCCGCTGCGGCATTGAGCGCACGTACCTCGGCGCGCACCTCGACGGTTTCGCGTCGACCCGCCTGGTTCTCGAATACCAGGGTCAGGGGCACGATGTCGCCCGGCTGCAGCGCCTGCCGCAGCTCCAGCAGCATCAGGTGATGGCCGCCCGGCTTGAGCGTGACGATCCGCTCGGCCGGGAGGTCCAGGGCCGCGATCTGGCGCATCCGCATGACGTTGTCCTGCAGGGCCATTTCGTGAAGCTCGACCACCGGGACGGCGCTCGAGCGGGCCGCGACCAGGCGCGTGTCCTTGGCGGCGCTGAGTTGCATGAAGGCGCCGGTGGCCCTTTGCTGGGGCACGGTGGCGCGCACCCAGGCGTTGCTGATGCTGACCTGGGCATGGGCCGGGGCCATGCCCAGCAGCGAGGCGCCCAGCAGGAGGGCGGCGAGCGTGGCGTTCGGTTTCATGTTCGGGGTCTCGTATGGAAGCAGGTGGGCAAGAGGACGTCAGGCCTCGAGCAGGACCCGGATGTCGCGGGCCAGTTCCGCCGCGCCCTGGTCGTGGCGCACGGCCAGGCGCAACCGTCCCTCGGCATCGAACAGATAGCTCAGCGTGGAGTGGTCCATGGTGTAGCTGGCGCCGGTCGGCACCTTGGCGTAGTGCAGCTTGAACTCCTTGGCCAGCTCGGCGGTGCCGTCGGCATCGGCGTGCAGCCCGAGGAAGTCGGGGTGGAAGGCCGCAATGTAGCGGCGCAGCAGTTCGGGCGTGTCGCGCTCGGGGTCGACGGTGACGAAGATCACCTGCAGCCGCTGCGCCAGCGGGCCCAGCAGCTCGCCCACGGCCGTGGCCCGGGCCAGCGCCGTCGGGCAGACGTCCGGGCATTGGGTGAAGCCGAAGATCAGCAGAACGGCACGGCCCTTGAAGTCGGCCAGGCGGCGCAACTGCCCGTCCGGATCGCGCAGCGCAAAGTCACGGCCATAGGGCGCGCCGCTGACGTCCATGGCGTGGAAGCTCGGTGCGGCGGGCCGGCAGCCGACCAGGCCGGCCGCCAGGGCGGCGGCCAGGGCGGTGGCAGAGGCCAGCGCGAAGCGGCGACGCTGCAGGCGGCCGTTCATGGCGAGGTCAGCGGCCGCTTGCCGGCCGGCTGCGCCGCTGTCTGCACCGCGGTCTGCGCTGCGGTCTGCGCCGCGCGGCCGCCCCGGTCCGCCACCCAGTAGCCGCCGGCCACCAGCAGGGCGCCCCCGACCAGATTGCCGGCGGTGACGAACAGCAGGTTGTGGAGTGCGGATGCCAGCGTGGCGGGGTCGCCAGCACGGCCGATGACCGCCAGCGACAGCAGGGTCATATTGGCCACGCTGTGCTCGAAGCCGCTGGTGATGAAGGCCAGCAGGCACCAGAAGATCACCACGCATCGGGCGACATCGCTGTCCACCCGCGCGGCCATCCACAGCGCCAGACAGACCAGCCAATTGCACAGCACGGCCTTGGCCAGCAGGGCGACCGGACCGGCCTGCATCTTGGCGTCGGCGATCTTGAACAGCACCGAGTGCGAGACATCGAACAGACCGTTGGCGCCGCCCAGCGCGAACAGGCCGGCCACCAGCAAGGCGCCGAGCAGGTTGCCCAGCCAGCAGGCCAGCATCGAGCCGGCAGCGTCGCCCAGCGACACGCGTCCGGCCAGGTGGCCGAAGCTCATGTACATCGCATAGCCGGTGAACAGCTCGGCCCCGGCGATGGTGACCAGGATCAGCGCGATCGCGAAGGTCAGGCCCATGCCCAGTTTCTGGAACTCGGGCGGCAGGTGCTGCCCGACGCTGAGGATCAGCAGGATGCCCAGGCCGACGTAGGCGCCACCGGCCATGGCCCCGGCCAGGAAGCCCAAGGGGTTGTCGCGGAGTTGCGTGATGCGCCGCTCGGCGGAGCCCACGAAATAGTCAATCGTGTGGGTGTACATCGTCTACCTTGTCTTGAGGGCCAGCGGGGGCGGCGCGCCGAGCAGGGCCCGCCAGGCCATCCAGGCCGCGTAGCAGCCGCCCGCGATGAGCAGGGCGTTGCCCAGCCGGTACTGGTCGGCCAGGCCGTAGCTGGTGCACAGCCGGGCGGGGCTTTCCAGATAGATCCAGCCCAGGCGCCAGAGGCTGGCCAGCGCTTCCACGTGGATGAGCCCGTGGACCACCGGACCGGTGTTGCGCCAGCCGCAGCACAGGGCCGCGCCGCCCGCGAGGCTCAGGCTGAGGGCCTTCAGCAGGTCGGCGGGCAGGCTCTCGGTGGCCAGGTCCAGCAGGCGCGGGATCATCCACAGTCCTATCGTGATGAAGGCGCTGGCCAGCAGCGCCCAGCGGTAGGGGCGCAGCGCCGGCAGCAGCGCGGCGCGCCGCTCGGCCAGGCGGGCGGCCGCGGCCCAGCCGATCAGGATCAGGGCCGGGATATGCACCAGCATGTGGGCCGACATCGTGCGCTCCAGCATCGCCCGCGTCGGCGGCAGCAGCAGCGCCAGCCAGAGCGCGCCCAACAGGCTCAGGGGCAGGGGGCGGATTCCCGGCATCTCAGCGGACTCCTCGTCCGGTGAGGGCGCGCACGCTGGCGAGCGCGCCCTCGATGTCCTCGGGGTCCAGCACCTGGACCAGCTTGCAGTGGTCCACGATGTGCAGGCCGGCGTTGTGGTCGAAGCCGCCGTAGCCATCGGGAATCACCACCACGCCGAAGGTCTTCAGCAGGGCCTGGCGGCCCTCCCATTCGAGCGGCCGGGCCAGCCGCCACGGCGTGGCGGCCGGCTCCATGGCACGCTTGAAGCCGTCCAGGCGTTCGGGCGTGTCGCTGGCGGGGTCGAAGGACAGCGACAGCATCCGCGCGCCCAGCGCCTGCTCGTCCAGGCGCCGCGCCAGCTGGGACGAGACCGCCCCCAACGCGCGGCAGACCGTGGTGCACCGCGTGTAGATGAAGTCCACGACCAGCACCCGGTCGCACAGGTCGCGCAGCGGTAGCCGGGTGCCGGCCTGGTCTTGCACGGCCACCGCCGGCACCGGGCGCGGATGGGCCGCCACCTCGGCGCGGCGCCAGGATTCGCTGGTGAAGCTGCTGAATCCCGCGGTCAGGGTCCAGGCCGCGGCGGCGCCGGTCGCGAGGCAGCCCAGCGTCGCCAGGCCGGCCAGCACGGGGCTAGGCTTCATGGGCGTGCACCGCCGGGCGGGTCGACGCGAAGAGGCGGCGCACCAGGCCGATGCTCAAGGCCAAGGCGGCCAGCAGGATGGCCGCGCCGGCCACGGTGCCCAGGCGGTCATAGGGCATCCAGGCCTCGATGTGCTGCGCCCAGCGGCGCGGCACGCTGGCCCAGCCGCCCAGCAGGAAGGCGAAGCAGAAGGTGACGGTGGCGGCGGCATAGAGCCAGAACACGCAGCGCTCGACCGCCTCGTTCAGCGCCGTCCGGCCGCGGAACACGTGCAGACCGAAGCCGATGACCATGGGCAGGAAGCCGACCAGCAGGTAGAAGTGGAAGTGGCCGGGCACCCACATGGTGTTGTGCATCACCTTGTTGACATGGATGGTGCCGTCCACGATGGCCGGCACCACGCCGGCGGACCAGCCGAACATCGACAGCATCAGCCAGCGCGCCGGGGCCTTCCATTCGATGTCCGAGCGGTACACCAGCAGCAGCGCGCCGTAGGCGGTCACCAGCAGCACGGGCACGCCGCTGAGGTAGGACACGATCTGGCCCATCGACAGCAGCCACTTGGGCATCACGCCGTCGATCAGCAGGTGGTGGGGGTAGACGGCCATCACGAAGAAGGTCACGCAGGCCCAGGCCGCCAGGAAGGGACGCGAGACCTTCCAGGGACGCTTGGCATACAGCGGCAGCAGCTCGTAGACGGCCATCACGGCCATGTAGATGGCGGCATTGATGAACACATGGCCGAAGAAATAGATCAGGTTCTTGGCCAGCAGCGGGTCGATGGTCAGCGCCGGGAAGTAGAGGTTGGCCAGCGTGACGATCAGGATGACCGCGCCGGCCAGCGTGCCGATGGTGTTGACGATGATCACCATGGAGCTCGCCACCACCGTGGGCGGGTGCGCGGCGTCGATCTTGCCGCTGATCAGCTGGTCCAGACCCAGGCCCTTGAGGATGCTGCCGTACTGGCGCGCGATCGCGACCGCGGCGTCGAAGTAGAAGGCCAGGAAGCCGACGCCGATCAGGGTCATGCCGCCGATGAAGCCGGCCGCCGCATGCACGCTCCACAGCCCCATGGACTTGGCGGGCAGCGGCCACAGGAAGGTCCAGCCGCCGGCATAGCCGCCGATGAAGATCGAGGCCAGGATCATGACGACCCCCAGCATGAAGAGGGCGTAGTTGGCGTACAGCACCTGCACGCTCAGGCGCACATAGCGGCGCAGGAAGAACCACATCACGCCGGCGCCGGCCAGCCCGGCGATGCCGACCATGCCGGTGCCGTGCACCGTCATCACCTGGTAGAACAGGTCGGGAGGAAGCTCGAACCAGCCGGACTGCGCGGCGCGCATCGCCAGTCCTGCCAGCATCATGAGGATCAGCACGGCGAAGGATGTGCCGAGGTAGAGCTTGATGCCCAGGGACTCGCTGGGCCGCAGCGGGGTGGGGTTGGGTGGGGTGCTAGTCATGGGGGTCTCGGGGTGTCTGTGGGTCAGTGGGAGGCGCCGGCCGTGACGGTGATCTCGGCCACCATGCCGTGGTGGGCCACGCCGCAGTACTCGAGGCACAGGATTTCGTACTTGCCGGGGCGCTCGAAGCGGTGGCGGACCTTGTTGGTGAAACCGGGCATGGCCTGGATCTGGGCCAGCACCTGCTTGCTGTCGTCATAAAGACCGAAGCCGTGGTTGACGTCCTCGCTGGTGACGCGGAACTCGATCACCTCGCCGACCCGGGCCTCGCTGCTCGAGAGTTCCCAGGACCATTGACGCGCCTTCACGTCGATGTGGCGGTTGACCTCGTTGGCGCGGGCGTCGTGCGGCCAGGGTGACAGGGTGGCGATGGCGATCAGTGCACCGGCCACCATCACCAGCCAGAAGAGCCTGGCACGCAGCCGGTAGGCCTTGGGTGCGAGCTGGTCGAGGGCGACCGCCGAGCGAGTGCGGCGCAGGACCCAGACGAAGCAGGCCAGCAGCGCGACCATGATCACGAGGGTTGTTTGGAGGGCTATGTTCTGCATGAGGGCATCCGTGTCGAGTCGTCGTTGTGGTTTAAAGATGTATTTAGTATGCATGTTATGCTGCGACATCGCAAGCAAAAGAACCTTCGACGGCACCTTCGATGCGCGGGTGTTGGCGGCGGACCTGCCGCGGCTTGCGGTACGCAAACCCCTATTTGAGAGACCACGATGACATCAAGCAGCCGAACCTTTGCCGCCTTGCTCCTGGGCTTCGCCACCCTTTGCGCGAGCGCCCAGACCCCACCATTGAGTCAGCAGCTCGCCAAGAACAACTGCATCGCCTGCCACGCGATCGACAAGAAGCTCGTGGGGCCCTCGATGAAGGACGTGGCCAAGAAATACAAGGGCGACAACGCGGCGCCGGCCAGGCTGGCTGCCAAGATCAAATCGGGCGGTGCGGGCAACTGGGGCGCGATCCCGATGCCGCCGCAGTCCGCCAAGGACGAGGACATTCGCGCCATCGTCAAGCAGATCCTCGAGCTGAGCTGAGCCCGTAGCCGATGCTTGCGGACCTTGAGCGGATGAGGCGCCGGGTCTGGCGTCTGCTCGGCGCCATGCCGTTCGCGGTGGCCATCCTGGTGCTGGTCGCCGTGGCGGCCAGCGTCGGCTCGCTGCTCGAGCAGAACCAGCCCCATGCCAGCCATGTCGGCAACTTCGGCCTGCTATGGGCCGAGGCCTTCATGATCCTGGGCCTGAACGACGTCTACCACGCGCCCTGGTTCCTGACCCTGCTGGCCTTCCTGACGCTTTCCACCGGCCTTTGCGTGTGGCGCAACACGCCGCTGATGCTGCGCGAATGGCGCAGCTACAAGCATCATCTGGCGCTGCGCCAGCTGCTGCGGCTGCCGCATCGTTGCGAGCTCCGCGGCGATCTGCCGGCGGCAGAACTGCGGCCGCGCCTGGAGGCCGTATTGCGAGCCGCGGGCTACCGCTGGCGCGCCACGGGCGGGCCCGACTCGCTGGAGGTTTCGGCCAAGAAAGGCATGGCGCGCCGGCTCGGCTATGTGCTGACCCACCTGGCCATCGTCGTGATCAGTGTGGGCGGTCTGGTGGACGGCAATCTCGGCCTGCAATGGCGTCGCGCCACCGGCCGGGTCGTGCCGGCGCCGTTGCAGCAGCCGGGCACCGAGCTGGGGCCGCGCAGCCGCATCGGCCCCGACGGTGGCGCCTTCCGCGGCACGCTGCGGCTGGCCCCGGGCGAGACCGGCACGGCCGTGGCCCTGAACCTGGGCGACGGCTACCTGCTGCGCGACCTGCCGGTGCGGGTGCGGCTGGATCGCTTCCACATCGACTATCACCCCACCGGCCAGCCGCGCGACTTCGTCAGCGAGCTCAGCATCCTCGACCCGGCCCGGCCTGACGCACCACGGCGTCTGCGCCTGTCGATGAACAAGCCGGCGCGCTACGGCGGGCTGAGCTTTTACCAGTCCGGCTTCGATGATGGCGGTTCGGCTTTCGAGGCCGAGTTGCTGGGCCGTGGCGGCCTGAGCGTGCAAGGGCTGGCAGGGCATGTCGGCAGTTCGCAGGCATTGCAGCTGGACGGCCAGCCGGTGCGGCTGGAACCCGACAACTACCATCCGAAGAATGTCGTCGCCGAGGGCGATGCCGGTGCGCCCGGTTTGCGGCAGGCTTTTCTGCGCGGCAGGCAGCAGGCCGCTCGCATCGACCTGGGCCCCTCGCTGGCCCTGGGGCTGCGGGACGCGGCCGGCCAGCGTCTGGAGCAGACCAGCTATCAGCTGCCGATCACCCTGGACGGGCGGCGCTATTTCGTCCTGGCCCTGCGCGCCGCCGACGCGGCGGCATCGAGCTATCTGCGTCTGCCGCTGGATGACGCGGACTCGCTGCAGACCTACCAGGGCCTGATGGGCCTGCTGCAGGACCCGGCCCGGCGTGGCGCCTTGCTCGAGCGGCTGGGCAGCGGGCTCGAAGACCCCGCCGTCGCGGTCCCGCTGCGCCAGGGCCTGAACCATGCCTACGAGCAGTTCTTCGCCGGCGGCTTTGCCGCCGTGGGCCAGGGTCCGGATCCCCGCGCCGGTGACGCCCGGGCACATCGCACCGTGCTGGAGCTGATGTCGCGGCTCGGCCTGGAGGCCTGGCGGGTCCAGCGGGCGACGGCCATGGCCACGGGGGGCGCCGCGAGCGCCGACGCGGACCAGGCACCGCGCTTCGTGGCCGACAGCTTGCTGGCCTACAGCCGCTGGGTGGAACTGGGCCGGCCGCCGCTGCTGCGCCTGCGCGCGGTCGAGCCGGTCAGCGCGACCGTGTTGCAGGTCAGCCATGCGCCCGGCGCCATGCCGGTCTATGCCGGCATGGCGCTGCTGGCCCTGGGCGTGATCCTGATGGTGCTGACCCAGGAGCGCCGGCTGTGGCTGCGCGAGCTGCCCGATGGCGGGCTGCTGCTGGCCCTGATGGCCAACCGGCCGATGCCCGTGCTGGAGACGGAGCTGCAGGCCCTGGCGGCTGCGCTCGCGCCACCTCCTGCGGCCCCCATATTTCCGACAAGGACAATCCCATGACCCCCGAGTTTCCGACCGGGCACGAACCCGAGTCTCTTTCCGGCGAGCCCCTGCTGCATGCCGCAGGCTATTCCCTGGCGGCCGCAGCGCTGCTGCTGCGCCAGCCGGTGGCCTTCGAGACCTGGGATCGCCTGATCCTGATCCTTGCCGCCGGCCTGGCAAGCCTGCTGGCCTGGCGCTGGCCGGCGCATTCGCGCGCCCTGCTGGCGGCCCTGCTGCTGGCCGGCGCCGGTGCAGCGATGCAGCGGGCCGGCTGGGAACTGATGAGCCACACCCTGGCCAGCAGCCAGGCCCATATCCTGGCCATGGGCCTGTGCAGCGTGCTGGCGACGCCGGCCTACGGCCTCGGCTGGTGGCGCGCGGCGGCCGGGCCCGCGCGGACGGCCGAGCGCCTGTCCTGGGCCGCCCTGGTGCTGGGTGGCAGTGGACTGCTGCTGCGCTGGTTCGAGTCCTACCAGCCGGGCGGCGGCTTCATGGGGCATGTGCCGATCAGCAACCTCTACGAGGTGTTCGTCCTGTTCGTGATGATCGTGCTGGCCCTGCAACTGCGGTTGCAGGCCGACCCGGCGCTGCGCGCCGTCGGGGCCTTCCTGGCGCCGGCGGCGTCGGCGGCCTCGCTGTTTCTCGTCTGGTATGCCGGCGCTCGCGGCGCCCATGAGTTGCAGCCGCTGGTGCCGGCGCTGGACTCCTACTGGATGAAGCTGCACGTGCCGGCCAACTTCATCGGCTATGGCGCCTTCTGCCTGGCCGCGCTATGCAGCGCTGCCTGGCTGGCGGCCGGCCATGCAGGCCTGGCGAGGCGGCTGCCGCCGCGGGCGCTGCTGGAGGAGGCTGGCTACCGCCTGATCGCGCTGGGCTTCGTGTTCTTCACCATCGCCACCGTGCTGGGCGCGCTGTGGGCGGCCGAGGCCTGGGGCGGCTACTGGAGCTGGGACCCCAAGGAAACCTGGGCCCTGATCGTCTGGCTGAACTACGCGGCCTGGCTGCACCAGCGCCTGGTCAAGGGCAGTCGCGGCGCGCTCAACGCATGGTGGGCGCTGATCGGGCTGGCGATCACGCTGTTCGCCTTCCTCGGGGTGAACATCTACCTCTCCGGCCTGCACTCGTACGGAGGACTGTGATCGTGGCGCCCGCCTATCTCTTGCTGGGGCTGCTGCTCGCCAATGCCTGCGGCTGGCTGCTGATGAGCCCGGGCCGGCGCCTGTGGCGCTTCGGGTTGCCGGCGGCGCTGCTGGCGGGATGGCTGAGCCTGCCCGCAATGCTGGACGACAGCGTAGGCCGCGCCGCCCATCCGGGCCATGCGCTGGCGATCGGCGCGGCCTGCTTCGCGGTGATGGGATTCCCGGCCTGGGTCGCGCGCCGGCTGCGCAATGAGTGAGGCAGCGCTTGGCGGCAGAGGCGGGAGCCCCTGCCGATGCCAGCGTCAGCCGCCGCAGGCCCCGCCGGAGCAGCAGGAGCCGTTCGATGCGCGGGCCGCCGGGGCCTCAAGCTTGCGGATGCGGACATGCCACGCAGCGGGGCCCGCCTCGAGGTCGCTCCAGTCGAACTGGTTGCGGAAACGCTCGTTCAGCTGGTAGCGCAGGGGCAGGGGATCGTGGTCGTTGATGAGCTCGAAGGACTGGTGCGGCGCCAGGGCCTCGAAGACCGCAAAGATATGGGCGTGGCGTTGCTGCGGCGGGAGGGTTCGAATGTCGACGCAGGCGGGGGAGGCTGAAGCTGTACGGGTCATGGTGGGGCCGGAGCATGACCGGCATGACCGGGTGCTCGCAGAGCTTGGGGTTGTTGATTAAATGAATATTGAAAATGCATGTTAAATTGCGGAGCTTCGGCATTCAAGCGATCACCCTGATGCTGGCAGGTTGACCGCCAGGATGCCTGGACTGGGCTGTCGCAAGCGCTGTGGATCCGCGTCCTCTCTGTCCATGGCCTGCGGCGGCATGCCGGGCCATTTCGGAAGACAAACATGCAGCGCAAAGCTCGTTATTCACTCAAGACGGTTGAGACCGCCCTGTATCTGGTGCAGCAATGCCGGCTTCGCGGCGAGGCGGACGACCTGACCATCCAGGCTGTGGCGCCTCGCAAATGCGATGCGCCGGCTCCCGGCCCTCGGTCACCAGCACATCCACGTCCGCATAGGCCAGCGATTGCCAGCACATGCAGAGCATCAGGGGGAAGGTGGTAAACCGACCGACGGCGCATGGGCCAGGAGTTTGGCCGAGCATTGCGGGGGCATGGTCAGCCGACTTCGTGCGACTTTCCCGCCAAGCGCGCTTTGACCACCGCGACCAGGGGGGCGACGGCCGACGGCGGAAACGGCGATACGCTGCTGACGTTGATTTCGCAGAGCACGAAGCGCTCGGGCTGGGCGGCCTTGGGCTCCCCGAACATGAAGTCGCAGTCCCACAGCATCGGCAGTTGCTCCCGAGCGAGGCCGACCTGCTGGCGCAACAGCTCGATCCAGCCGGTTTCCAGCAGCTGCCTGAGCGTTTCGAACTGCGGGGCATCGGCCGGGTGATAGAGGCGCGGGCCTGCCGGCGGAGCGGGCTCGCCCGCCCTGCCCGGGTAGAGCGCATTGACCGCCTGATGGCCGAAGCCGGCAACGCGGTCTTCGACGAGATAGGCCCGCACCATGCCGTCCACCAGGCGGGGCTGCCATGCCTGGTCGATCATGTGGCCGCCGTTCTCCGGCTCGAAGTAGGCCGCCAGACGCTGCAGCAGCGTCGCCAGGTCGAGCTGCTCCTCCTCGCTGCCGCGTTGTGCATGGCGCACTTTCAGGAGGGGCGTGTCGGCGGCCCGCTCCACCCGCTCGACCCGCCAGATGCCGATGCCGCTGTGGCCGCGGTGCTGCTTCAGCACCCGCGCGCCATGCTGCAGGCGCTGCGGCAGCTCACGGGCGAGCCGTGCAAGGCTGTCGACGCGGACCACGTCGCTGCCGAACGGCAGGTCGCGCACGTCGAGCAGCACATCCTTGGTGCCCAGGCGCAGGATGGTGTCGGGATGGGTGCTGACGAAGACGCCGGCCCGTGCGACCTCGCGCAGCATGGCATCGAGCCGGTCGCGACGGCGCCCCGACTCGATGGGATTGCTCCAGACCAGCACGCCATCGACCCGGCGTAGCTGCGCGGCCACCTCGTCGGCGAGGTCGTCGTGATAGACGGCAGGCTCGGCCGCGATACCGGCCGCACGGAATGCCTCGAACAGCATCGCAAAGCGGCTCTGCGCCGGATCGCTGCGCTCGCGTGCCGCGCGATCGCCCGGGTAAAGCAGGGCCAGAGAGGGTTGACGTTCGACGGCCATGGGAAGCTCCTTCAGGCTTGGCCGGTCAGTTCAGCCGGCGGCGCCTTTGGCTTGGAGTGGGCGGCCATCGCGGGTCCACCGGTCGATGCCGCCAGCCAGGAAACGAGCGGAGACGCCTTGCGCGCGCAGCCGCATCGCGGTCGCACGGCCGACCTCATGGCCGTAGACGCAATAGACCAGCAGCTCGCGCCCTTCCGGCAGTTCTGGCAGCTCCGCGGCCCATTCGGAGACCTTGGCCGGGTCGCGCCATTGCGCGCCGGGCAGCACCGTGGTGGCTTGCTCGTACACCGCATCGCGGCGCACGTCGAGCACGACGTATTGCGCGGGATCGAGCGCGATGGGATCGGCGGCCAGCCCCTCGCTCGCAAGGTGGACCACTTGCTGGTAGCGCTCATAGACCCTGTCCCAGGCGATGTTGGCCATGAAGGCCTCGACGTAGGCGCCGGCCTGGGCGCCATGGTCCAGGTGATAGGCATGCTCGTACATGTCCAGCGCCAGGATGGGCGTCGCGCCGGCCAAACCCTGCGTGTGGTCGGCGGCCCATTGATTGACCAAGCGCGCCTCGCGCGGCAGCCAGCTCAGCAGCACCCAGCCGGAGCCGCCGCCCAGGGCCCGACCCATCGCGACGAACTCATCGCGCCAGCGCGCGACGCGGCCGAAGCTGGCGCTCAGGGCCAGTGCCATGGCCCGCACCATCGCGGTACCGCCACCACCCAGGCTGTCGAAATAGAGCTCGTGCAGCAGCATGGAATTGGCGGCGATCAATTCCTCGCGCTTCAGGCCGTTGAGCACAAAGCCCGGGGCGTCGGCGAAGCTCAGCTCGGCAAGCTGCTTGCGGATGGCGCCGAGCCGCTTTACCGCGCCGCCATAGTTGTTCTGATGGTGGCTGCGCAGCAGGCGCTCGGACAGTCCCGGGGTCCGTGCCGGATCAAACGTCAGGTCTCGCATCGCGACATCCATGAGCCACCTCCATCAACGAAGCAGGCCGGGCAGGCCCGTGATCGCCAGGCCGATCAGGGCACAGGCCGCCAGCAAGGGCATCACGCCCACCTTGAAGCGGAACAGGGCGACGGCGGCACCGAGCGCAATGACGGCCGACACCCAATCGAAGCGTCCGGCGAAGCCCTGCGGCCAGAGCACGTGGTAGGCGAAGAACAGCGCCAGGTTCAGGATCACGCCGACCACGGCCGCCGTGATGGCGGTCAGCGGCGCGGTGAACTTCAGATTGCCATGGGTGGACTCGATCACCGGGCCGCCGGCCAGGATGAAGATGAAGGACGGCAAGAAGGTGAAGAAGGTGACCACGCCGGCCGCCGCGGCACCGGCCAGGAACAACGCGTCCGGCCCGAACAGCTGCTTGGCCCAGCCGCCGACGAAGCCGACGAAGGCCACCACCATGATGAGCGGGCCGGGTGTGGTTTCACCGAGGGCCAGGCCGTCGATCATCTGCGTGCCGCTGAGCCATTGGTGATGCTCGACCGCGCCCTGGTACACATAGGGCAGCACGGCGTAGGCGCCGCCGAAGGTCAGCAGCGCGGCCTTGGTGAAGAACCAACCCATCTGAGTCAAGCCACCCTCCAGACCATGGTGCAGCACCAGCCAGCCCATCGCGGCCAGCCACAAGCCCAGGCCGATGAGCAGCACGCGAGCCAGACGGCCGCGTCGGAACCGCGCATGGGGTGGCGTCGGTGTGCCGTCGTCGATCAGGGCCGGGCCGTAGCTCTGCTGGGCGGCGCCATGTCCGCCACCCGGGGTGAAGACCTGCGGCGCGAACCTGGCGCCCAAGGCTCCCAGGGTGCCGGCGGCCAGCACGATCAATGGGAACGGTAGGTCGAGGGCGAAGATCGCGATGAAGGCGGCCGCGGCGATGCCCCACAAGCAGCCGTTCCTCAGCGCGCGGCTGCCGATGCGATGCGCGGCGTGGACGACCAGGGCGGTCACTGCCGGCTTGATGCCGTAGAACAAGCCGGCCACCAGGGGCATCTCGCCAAAGGCCAGGTAAATCCAGGACAGCGCGATCAGGATGAACAGCGAGGGCAGCACGAACAGCACGCCAGCGACGATGCCGCCCCGGGTGCGGTGCATCAGCCAGCCGATGTAGGTGGCCAGCTGTTGTGCTTCCGGCCCGGGCAGCAGCATGCAGTAGTTCAGCGCATGCAGGAAGCGCCGCTCGCTGATCCAGCGGCGCCGCTCGACCAGCTCGGTGTGCATGATGGCGATCTGACCTGCCGGCCCGCCGAAGCTGATGAAACCCAGCTTGAGCCAGAAGCGCAAGGCCGTCCAGAAATCGACCGGCTCGGGCCGGTCCTGGGGGCTGGCAGCGCTGCCGGTCATGCGGCTTGCTCCTTGGTGAAGGCGATCAGCAGGCCCTCGAACACGCCGGCGGCCGTCTGCAGCAGCAGGTCGTCATCGGTGATGGCTTCGCGCATGCCGGCCAGCACGCGCTCGACCCCGACGGCTTCGGGTGGCTGCACGCCGCCAACGTCCAGGCCGTGCACCAGCAGGCCGAGACGCAGCAGGGGCGGGTTCTCCAGACCAAAACTGGCCAGCAGGGTCTCGAAGGTCACGCGTGCGCCGACATGGGTGAAGGTCGCGCCGTCGAAGTCAAAGCCCAGCGCCTTCTTCGGACAGTCGGTCGGCGTCTTGAGCCAAAGAAAGCGCGCCTCGGGATCGATGAAACGGCGGATCAGCCAGGCGCTGGCGAGGCGGTCCACCCAGGGGCGTTGGCGCGTGGCCCAGGTGCGGCTCCGGTAGTTGGCGGCGTTCAGCCGGACGATTTCGCTGTGTGATGGTGAAGGCTCATCCGGTGAGAGCGCTTGGTTGATCTGCTGTTCGAGGGTCTCCAGTGCCTCTTGGGTCTGGCGCTGCGCTTCTCCCGGGAAGAAGTCGATCGCGACCAACTGCTCGAAGCCCTTGCGCAGCTTGCGAGCCTGCTTCAGCACATCCATGGCTGTGGATGAATCCAACAATGCACGGCTGCCGGTGATCTCGCCCAAAAGTGCTCCGAACTCTGCACTTCGGTTGAACAGCGGGACGAAATCTTCGAGCGCCATCTCTGTGTTCAGCAGATATGCCGTTCCCTCATGCCGCTTCAGGTCTTCGGCCACGTCGCCCAAAGCACGCACATGCTCCTGCGATGACGGCATCACATAGGCGCCATCGCGCAGCACTGCTGCCCCCATGGCCTTCAACGCTCGCCAACAGCGCATCCGTGCCGCGGTGTTGTCGGTCGGGAGGGAAAGTACAAGAAGCAAGCACTTCATGTTGTTGATATTACTACTGTATGTAGAGTAAGCAACAAAACTGACGATACTGATCCTACGGCCGGGCTGCCCCCTCCCATCGCCAACACTTCGCTGGAACGGCTTTGAGGGGGGGCTGAGGCCCAGAGCAAGTCGATCCGCGAGGTCTGCAAGCGGCACAACATCACCAAGCAGACCTTCTTCCGCTGGCGCAACCAGTTCGGCGGCATGGACATGGCCGAGGCCAAGCGCCCGAAAGAACTGGAGTCCGAGAACACCATGCTCAAACGCATGCTGGCCGAGCAACTGCTGGTCATCGAAGGCCTGAAGGAGCTCAGGGGGGAATGACATCCCGTCGGGTCGCCGGGCTGCCGTTCAAGCCCTGACCTGCCGGGGCATCTCCGAGCGCCGGGCCTGCCAGACTCTGGGCCTGAGCCGGCGCGTGAGCAGCTACGCGCCGCGCCAGCCTGGTAAGGACCAGGCGCTGGGGGCTCGACTCATGGACGCAACCCAAGACGGCCTCGCTTCGGCTACCGGCGCATGGCGGCCTGGCTGGACATGGGCGAGGCGCATGTGCGCCGACTCTGGCGCGGCCTGGGCCTGCGTCAGCCCCGCAAGCGTCCACGCCCGTGTCGCAGCGGCCGGGACCTGCGCCTGCCGACGGAGCGCAGCGCAGCGGTATCCGCGGGGGTATGTGGGGAGGCTTGAACGTACATCTGGTCGCACGAACTTGGACATGGAGTTGGACATCCCATCTAAGTCGGCCGAACCAAAAGAAAAAGGCCTTGAATATCAAGGCCTTAGGATACGTTTGGTGGAGAGGAGGAGGATCGAACTCCCGACCTCCGCATTGCGAACGCGGCGCTCTCCCAGCTGAGCTACCCCCCCGAAGGTCATTTTCAGTATAGCAAGCCCGGCACCGAGCTTGCAGCGGGTTTTCTGCGAGGGCGCGCTTGCGTACATCTGGGGACACTGGGCGCCCGATGTCCACCCGAGGAGCGCCCATGGCCGGCCAGCCGCCCGAATGGTTCGATGCACAGTACAACAACCGCGCCCGCGTGTCGGACAGCGCGCAGATCCTGGCTCGCTGGGCCGAGGCCTCGCGCATGGCACGGGAACAACTGGACTGTCATCTGGACCTGGCCTACGGCGACGAGCCGGCGCAGCGCCTGGACCTGTTTCCCGCCCAGACCGCGAAGGCGACGCCGGCTCCGGTGCTGGTCTTCATCCACGGTGGCTACTGGCGCGCCCTGGACAAGGCGGATCATTCCTTCCTGGCGCCGCTGCTCACCGACGAGGGCGCGCTGCTGGTCGTGCCCAACTACGGCCTGTGCCCGGCGGTCAGCATGGAGCGCATTCCGCTGCAGCTGGTGCAGGCACTGGCCTGGGTGTGGCGGCATGCGGCCGAGTACGGGGGCGACCCGAACCACATCGTCGTCGCCGGCCACTCGGCCGGCGGCCATCTGGCCGCGATGCTGGCCTGCTGCGACTGGAAGTCGGTGGCGCCGGACCTGCCGCGCCATCTGGTCAAGGGCGTGCTGTCCATCTCGGGCCTGCACGACCTGGCGCCATTGCGCCACACGCCCTTTCTGAATGGGGACCTGCGTCTGGATGCCGAGTCGGTGCGGCGGCTGAGCCCGGTGCATTTCCCGGCGCCCGAAGCGCCGACCTATTGCGTCGTCGGTGCGACCGAGAGCGAGGAACTGCGGCGCCAGAATCGCCTGCTGCGCGAGGCCTGGGGCCAACGTGCCGTGCCGGTCTGCGAGGAGGTCGCCGGCTGCAATCACTTCGACATCATGCACGAGCTGGCCGATCCCGACGGGCTGCCGCACCGGCTGGCGCGTCGCCTGCTGGACCTGCGCTGGTACAGCGGCCTGCTATGAGCCGCCCATGCCTTGATGGCCGGCCGATGCTTGGGTTGACGTGATGCGCGCCGCCGGGCGGGCCTCCGACCGATCCACCGGGGGCTTCGGCATGTCGGCCCGCCGGTTCAGGTCGCCATGTAGCGGCCGGGCCGGTGATTGATGGCCAGGGCCGCATTGACCGCGGCCATGCCCAGCAGCGAGAGCGCGATGCGGTCCGGCGGCACGAAGGCCGCGGCCGCCAGCAGGATGAACGCGTCCAGCGCCGCCTGCACATAGCCGGCACGCCAGCCGCGCTTCTCCTGCAGATAGAGCACCAGGATATTGAGCCCGCCCAGCGAGGCGCGGTGCCGAAACAGGATCAGCATGCCGGCGCCGATCAGCAGGCCGCCGGTGATGGCGCCGAAGAAAGGGTTGAGCCGGGCCAGCGTGAACCAGCGCGGCAGCAGCTCGGCCAGCCCCGCCATCAGGCTCACGGCCAGCACGGTCTTCAACGTGAAGGCGAGTCCCAGACGCCGCCAGGCCAGCCAGTAGAAGGGCAGATTGATCAGGAAGAAGAGGGCGCCGAAGGGCACGCCGCTGGCATAGTGCAGCAGGAAGGCGATGCCGACGGTGCCGCCGGTCAGCATGCCCACCTGCTTGAACAGGGCCACGCCCAGCGCGACGAACAGAGTGCCGGTGATCAGGGCCTGGGCGTCCTCCAGCCGCGAGTGGCGCGGGAAGCTGCGAGAGCCGGGCCTGCCCTGGTCGCCCGCCATCACTCGCCCAGCCCTGCGAGGAAATACTTGATGATGCCCTTGGCCGCGAAGCCCACCAGGCCGAAGCCCAGGCCCAGCAGCAGGACGAAGGTGCCGAAGCGCCCGGCCTTCGATTCGCGCGCCAGCTGCAGGATGATGAAGACCATGTAGAGCATGAAGGCGCCGACCCCGAACGAGAGTCCGAAGGCGGCGATCTGCTCCTCGCTGTAGCCGAACATCAGGCGGCCCGGGGCAGGTCGCCCAACTGGTCGCCGAGCAGGTCGCCCAGCAGGTCGCCCAGCAGGTCGCGGTAGGCATGCCAGCTGGCATGGCCGAGCAGCGGCAGCACGACGACCAGGCCCAGCATCGCGCTGGCCATGCCCAGCAGGGTCAGCACCAGGATCAGCAGCGCCCATAGCGCCACCGGCGCCGGATGCGCCAGCACCACGCGCCAGCTGGTGAAGACCGCGCCGAGGATCGAGATTTCGCGGTCCAGCAGCAGTGGGATCGCCACCACGCTGGAGGCGAACACCGGCGCGGCCAGCAACGCGCCCAGACCCAGCCAGGCCTCGAACAGCAGCGAATGCTCGTCCAGCACGACGAGGCGCAGAAAATCCAGCGGCGTGGCGATGCGGCCGGCGCCGAAGGCCGTGATCAGCGAGGCCGAGGTCATCACCCAGCCGGTGCCGGCAAAGGCCAGCAGCAGGCCGAACAGCATCAGCCGGCCGCCGCGCGCGCCCCGCGGGCGCCAGGCCTGCAGCACCGTGCGCCAGCCGGGGGGCTGGCCGCGCTCCAGCGCGCGGCTGATCGCATAGAAGCCGGTGGCCAGGATCGGCGCCACCAGCAGAAAGCCGCTGAAGGCGCCGGCCAGCAGCCAGAAGCGCTGGCGCGCCAGCGCAAAGATCAGCGCACCGGCCAGGGCCAGCAGCAGGCCTTGGGTCAGCGCGGGGCCAGGGCAGCGGCGCAGATCCCGCCAGCCCCGGGCCAACCAGCCCAGCGGACGCAGCAGCGGCACGGCACGCACGCCATAGGCGCGCGACTCCCGCAGGGCTTGATCGGTGTGCATGGTCCACATCATGCCCGCGCCGGAGGCGGCGCGGCTTGATGGGCGTCAAGATGGGTCAGGGCTGGAGCAGCCGATGTGCCAGGTCTTGCACGGCGGCCGGCTCGGGCGATGCCAGGCTCAGGCGCTGCGCCCGGGCCAACTGGCTGTAGTGGGCCTGCAGCGAACGCTCGTATCCGGGGTCGTAATGCTCGTGCATCAGCGCCGCGAACACCTCGGCCCAGGCGCCTGCCCGAGCCTGGGCCTGCCAGTGGTGCACCCGCTCCCGGCCGCGCAGCTCGACCAGCCCGTCCAGCAGCTTGCAGAAGGCCTCGGGCTCGGCCTTGAAATGCGCATAGTCCTGCAGCAGCAGCTCCACGCGGCCGGCATCCGCCATCTCCAGCCACAGGCATTGCCCCTGCTCGCGCATGCGCCGGTGCAGGGCCTCGGGCACGCGCAGCTGTCCGATCTTGCGGCTCTCGCTCTCGACAAAGACTGGCCGCGCCGCGTCCAGCTTGCGCAGCTCTTGCCACAGCAGCGAGTCGAAGCGCTTCTGGCTGGGCTGGGGCTGGTCGGGCAGGCCGCCCAGCACCGAGCCCCGGTGCCGGGCCGCGGCCTCCAGGTCCAGCACCTGGGCGCCTTCAACGGCCAGGGCCTGCAGCAGCCGGGTCTTGCCCGAGCCGGTGCGGCCGCACAGCACGCGCAGGTCGAGCGCCTGCGGCAGGCGTTCCAGGTCCTCGCGCACCCGGGCGCGGTAGGCCTTGTAGCCGCCCTGCAGCTGGCGCGAGCGCCAGCCGATCTGCCCCAGGAACCAGTTCATCGCCCCCGAGCGCTGGCCGCCGCGCCAGCAATAGACCAGCGGGCGCCAGCTCTTGGGCAGATCCTTGACCTGCGCGTCCAGATGGCGCGCGATATTGCGCGCGACCAGTGCCGCGCCCAGCTTGCGCGCATCGAAGGGCGAGTCCTTGTAGAGCGTGCCGACGATGCGGCGCTCCTCGTTGTCCAGCACCGGCCAGTTCAGCGCGCCCGGCAGATGGTCGTCCTCGAACTCGGCCGGCGAGCGCACGTCGATGATGGCGTCGAAGCGCCCCAGATCATCCAGTGCCTCGTCCGGCGTCACGACATAGGAGGGCAGGCTCATGCGGGGAGGGACACGGCGTCCAGCAACTCGTTCTCGATCTGCAGCTGGGCCTTGGTCTGCTGCAGGGCCGGACCGTCGACCAGAAAGGTGTCCTCGACGCGCTCGCCCAGGGTCGAGATCTTGGCCAGCTGCAGATTGATGCCGTGGCGCGCCAGCACGCGGGCGATCGCATAGAGCAGGCCGGCGCGGTCGCTGGTGCTGATCGAGAGCAGCCAGCGCTGCGCGCGCTCGTCGGGGCGCAGCGCGATGCGCGGCGTGAAGGGGAAGCTCTTGACCCGGCGCGACAGGCGGCCGCGCCGGGGCTCGGGCAGCGGGCCCTCGCTGGCCAGGGCCTGGCCGAGCTTGGCCTCGACCAGCGACACCAGGTCGCGGTGGTTCAGGTCCTGGTCGGGGCTGATGACCTGGAAGGTGTCCAGCGCATAGCCGCTGCGCGTGGTGTGCACCTTGGCGTCCAGGATGTTGAAGCCGGCGCCGTCGAAATAGCCGCAGATGCGCGCGAACAGGTCCTGTCGGTCGGGCGCATAGACCAGCACCTGCAGGCCTTCGCCCACCGGCGAGGGGCGGGCGCGCACGATCGGCGTCGGGCTCGCCACATGGCGCCACAGCGCGCGGGCATGCCAGGCCAGGTCGCCGGCGTCGTGGCGCGCGAAATAGCTCAGCTCCAAGGTGGCCCACAGCGGCGTCTCGGTGTCGGGCAGCATCGAGTGCAGGGCCAGGGTCTGGCGAGCCTCCTGCTTGCGGGCCTCGATGTCGGCATCGAGATTGGGCTTGGCGCCGCCCAGGGCGCGCAGGGTCAGGCGGTACAGGTCTTCCAGCAGCTTGCCCTTCCAGGCATTCCAGACCTTGGGGCTGGTGCCGCGGATGTCGGCCACGGTCAGCAGGTAGAGCGCGGTCAGGCGGCGCGCGTCACCCATCTTCCTGGCGAAGGCGGCGATCACCTCGGGATCGGACAGGTCTTCCTTCTGGGCCACGCGCGACAGGGTCAGGTGGTGCTCGACCAGGAAGACGGCCAGGGCCTGATCTTCCTTGCTCAGGCCATGGTCGCGGCAGAAGCGTCTGGCCTCGGTGGCGCCCAGTTCCGAGTGATCGCCGCCGCGCCCCTTGGCCACGTCGTGGAACAGCGCGGCGATGTAGAGCAGATAGGGCTTGTCGAACTGCGCCGCCAGCTGCGAGCAGAACGGGTACTCATGCGCATGCTCGGGCACGAAGAAGCGCCGCACATTGCGCAGCACCATCAGGATATGCTGGTCCACCGTGTAGACATGGAACAGATCGTGCTGCATCTGGCCGACGATGCGGCGGAACACCCAGAGGTAGCGCCCCAGCACCGAGGTCTGATTCATCAGCCGGAAGGCATGGGTCTGGCCCTCGGGCTGCCGCAGGATCTGCATGAACATCGCCCGGTTCGCCGGGTCGCGACGGAAGGCGGCGTCCATCAGGCCGCGCGCGTTGTAGAGCGCGCGCAAGGTGCGGGCCGACAGCCCCTTGATGCCGGGCGTCTGCTGGTAGACCAGGAAGGTCTCCAGGATGGCGTGCGGCGCGCGCTCGTAGAGGTCGTCGCTGACCACCTCCAGCATGCCGGCCCGGTCCATGAAATGCGCGTTGATCGGGCGGCGCAGGCCCTGCTGGGAGCCGTTGATCTGCTCCTCCAGGTTCAGCATCAGCACCTGGTTGAGCTGGCTCACCGCCTTGGCGGCCCAGTAGTAGCGCCGCATCAGCAGCTCGGAGGCGCGCTGGCTGTCGCTGCCCTTGTAGCCGAAGCTCTCGGCCACCGCGGTCTGCAGGTCGAACACCAAGCGGTCCTCGCGGCGCCCGGCCACCGCGTGCAGGCGGCAGCGGATCAGGCTCAAGAGGCCCTCGTTGCGGCTCAGCTGGCGGCTCTCGAAGGGCGTGATCAGGCCGCGTGCGCTGAGCGCCTTCCAGGTCTTGCCCAGGCCGGCGGCGCGCGCGATCCAGATCAGCACCTGCAGGTCGCGCAGCCCGCCGGGGCTTTCCTTGCAGTTGGGCTCCAGCGCATAGGGCGTGTCGTCGTACTTCACATGGCGCTGGCGCATCTCCAGCGTCTTGGCACGCAGGAAGGCGGGCGCATCCATGGCGGCGTGCAGGCGCTGCTGGAAGCGCTTGAACAGCGGCCTGGATCCGCCGGAGCCGGCCAGCGCGCGCGCCTCCAGCATGGCGGTCTGCACGGTCACGTCGCCGGCCGCCTCGCAAACGCAGTCTTCCAGCGTGCGCACCGAGGAGCCGATCTCCAGGCCGACGTCCCAGCAGGCCGTGATGAAGCTCTCGATCGCGGTCTTGACCGGGCCGGGCTGGTGCGCCTCCATGCCGTCGGGCAGCAGCAGCAGCACGTCGACGTCGGAATGGGGGAACAGCTCGCCGCGGCCGTAGCCGCCGACGGCGGCCAGGCAGGCCTCCGGCGGCAGGCCGGCGCGCTGCCACAGGGCCTGCAGGGTCTCGTCCACATGGCGCGCCAGGCCGCGCATCAGCTTTTGGGCGGCCGTCAGCGTGGCGCGCTGCTGCAGGAAATCGGCGATCAGCGCCTGCTTGCCCTGCTTGAACAGGCGGCGCAGTTCGGCCAGGTCCGCACCGGGCTGGGGGCCCATGGGCTCAGGCGCCGGTGATGAAGGCGGGCGGCGGCGGGCTGCCGGCCGACAGGGTCATGATCTCGTAACCGGTGTCGGTGACCAGGATGGTGTGCTCCCACTGGGCGGAGAGCGAGCGGTCCTTGGTGACGATGGTCCAGCCGTCGCCCATCTCGCGGATCTCGCGCCGGCCGGCATTGATCATCGGCTCGATCGTGAACATCATGCCGGGCACCAGCTCCTCCAGGGTGCCGGGGCGGCCGTAGTGCAGCACCTGCGGCTCCTCGTGGAACTTCTGGCCGATGCCATGGCCGCAGAACTCGCGCACCACGGAGAAGCCGGCATTCTCGGCAAAGGTCTGGATCGCGTGGCCGATGTCGCCCAGGCGCGCGCCCGGCCTGACCTTCTGGATGCCCTTCCACATCGCCTCATAGGTGAAGGCGCACAGGCGCTTGGCCGCGATCGAGCCCTCGCCGGCGATATACATGCGGCTGTTGTCGCCATGCCAGCCATCCTTGATGACCGTCACGTCGATGTTGACGATGTCGCCGTTCTTCAGCGGCCGGTCGTTCGGGATGCCGTGGCAGACCTGGTGGTTGATCGAGGTGCAGACCGACTTGGGGTAGGGCGTGTAGCCGGGCGGCTGGTAGTTCAGCGGCGCGGGAATGGCCTTCTGCACATTGACGATGTAGTCGTGCGCCAGCTTGTCCAGTTGCTCGGTCGTGACCCCGGGTTTCACATGCGGGGTCAGCATGTCCAGCACTTCGGAGGCCAGGCGCCCGGCGATGCGCATGCCGTCGATGTCGGCGCCGGTCTTGATGGTGATCGTCATGCCGCAATTTTAAGGCCTTGCGGCCGGGCTTGCCCGGCCGTGGCCTACTCCGCCCAGACGACCAGCCCGCTCCAGGCGGTGGCCAGCACCAGGATGCCGAAGGCGATCCGGTACCAGGCGAAGGGCACGAAGCTGTGGCTGGAGATATAGCGCAGCAGCCAGCGCACGCAGATCCAGGCGCTGATGAAGGAGAACAGCAGGCCGCTGGCGAACAGCGGGACATCGTCCACCGAGAGCAGGGCGCGCTCCTTGACCAGGCTGTAGGCGCCGGCGCCGATCAGCGTGGGGATGGCCAGGAAGAAGGAGAAGTCGGTGGCCGCCTTGCGCGACAGGCCCAGCAGCATGCCGCCGATGATGGTGGCGCCGGAGCGGCTGGTGCCGGGAATCATCGCCAGGCATTGCACCAGGCCCACCTGCAGGGCCTGCAGCGGGGTCAGGTCGTCCACTTCCCGCACCTTGACGGCGGTGGCCGGGCGCTTCTCGGCCCACAGGATCACGAAGCCGCCCAGGATGAAGGTGGTGGCGACGACGGTGGGCGTGAACAGATGCGCCTTGATCAGCTTGCCGAAGATCAGCGCCAGGATCACGGCCGGCAGGAAGCCGATCAGCACGTTCAGCACGAAGCGGCGCGAGCGCGGCTCGCTGCTGAAGCCGACCGCGGTGTCGCGCAGGCGCTGCCAGTAGACCAGGATCACGGCGAAGATCGCGCCGGTCTGGATCGCGATGTCGAATACCTTGCTCTTGTCGTCGTGGAAGCCCAGCAGGGCGCCGGTGAGGATCAGGTGGCCGGTGGAGGAAATCGGCAAAAACTCGGTCAGGCCTTCCACCACGCCCATGATGGCGGCCTTGATCAACAGCAGGGGATCCAACGCACTCGCTCCCGGTTTGAAGTGGCCGCGATGATAGCCGCAGGGCCTGCGCGGTTGACCGGCGGGTAGGGTCTGCTTACATTACTGACCGGTCAGTCAGTACAAGCCATGCCACGCGCCACCGCCCCCGCCAGGGTCGCCCAACCCGCCCCGTCCGCCCGCGCTGCCGCCAAGGCGACGCCCGCCGATGCCCCCGCACCGCGCCAGCGCCGAAAGGAGGCGCGGCCGCAGGAACTGCTGGGCGCGGCGCTGGAGCTGTTCGTCGAGAAGGGCTTCGCCGCCACCCGCTCCGAGGAAGTGGCCGCGCGCGCCGGCGTGTCCAAGGGCACGCTGTACCTCTACTACCCCAGCAAGGAGGAGCTGTTCAAGGCGGTGGTGCGCGAGAACCTGTCCAGCCATATCGCCGAGGGGATGGAGATCGCGGCACAGCACCAGGGCAGCATGGCCGAGTTGCTGGCCATCGTGATGCGCGAGTGGTGGCAGCGCGTCGGCCTGGGGCCGGCCGGCGGCATCAGCAAGATCATGATGGCCGAGGCGCGCAACTTTCCCGACCTGGCGCACTTCTATATGGACGAGGTCATCGAGCCCACCCACCGGCTGCTGGGCGGCCTGCTGGAACGCGGCATGGCCAGCGGCGAGTTCCGCCGGCTGCCGGTGTTCGAGACCGTGCAGGTGCTGATCGGCCCGATGCTGCAGATGGTGCTGTTCCAGCATTCCTTCGGCGCCTGCTCGATGTTCAGCCCCGGCCTGAAACCCGAGGTCGTGCTGGCCGTGCAACTGGACCTGATGCTGCGTGGCCTGCTCCAGGACGAGGCCGCAGCCCGCTGATGCCGACCCGCTCGACGCTGCGGCGACGTTGCGACGAGGTTGAAATACGCGCACGCTACGCGCACGCCTCGGCGTGCACGCCCAGGGGAGCGGTGGGCAGGAAATAGAATCCGCGCTGCAAGAAATTGAAGGATTGCCTCACCATGAACATCGAACAAGCCCGCTTCAACATGATCGAACAGCAGATCCGCCCCTGGGATGTGCTGGATCAGGGCGTGCTGTCCCTGCTGTCCCTGGTCAAGCGCGAGGACTTCGTGCCCGCCGCCCACAAGGCCCTGGCCTTCATGGACACCGAAATCCCGCTGGGCCATGGCCAGAGCATGCTGGCGCCGCGCGTCGAGGCGCGCCTGCTGCAGGAGCTGAAGGTGGCCCGCCACGAGAAGGTGCTGGAGATCGGCACCGGCTCCGGCTACATGGCCGCGCTGCTGGGCCACAAGGCGCAGAGCGTGATCAGCCTGGAGGCGAACGCCGAGCTGGCCAGGCAGGCCGCCGGCAACCTCAAGCGCGCCGGCGTGCTGAACGTCAAGGTGCTGGAGCAGGACGGCGCCCTGGGCCTGGCGGCCGAGGCGCCGTTCGACGCGATCCTGCTGTCGGGCTCGGTGGCCGCGGTGCCCCAGGTCCTGCTGGACCAACTCAAGCCGGGCGGCCGCCTGGCGGCCATCGTCGGCGAGCAGCCGGTGATGCGCGCGATGCTCTACACCCGCGTCGGCAACGCCTTCCCGTCCAGCGTGCTGTTCGACACCGTGGCGCCGC
This sequence comes from Roseateles sp. GW821-FHT09B06, assembly GCF_059418245.1. Classification (NCBI taxonomy): domain Bacteria; kingdom Pseudomonadati; phylum Pseudomonadota; class Betaproteobacteria; order Burkholderiales; family Sphaerotilaceae; genus Roseateles; species Roseateles sp. GW821-FHT09B06. The sequence continues at coordinate 130,887 of NZ_JBWKPM010000004.1, forward strand.
GCCTGCAGGGCTTCGGCGAACCCTCGGGGTTCAGCTTCTGATGCCGCGGCAGCTCCAGCCAGCTCAGGCCAGCGAGGCGCTTGCCGGGTCGCCGCCAGCGCTGCTGCTGGACGTGCGCGAGCCCTGGGAGGCCGCGACCGCGCGCATCGCGGTGCCCGCCCAGCGTCTGATTCCGATGGGCGAGATTCCGGCCCGGCTGAGCGAGCTGGATCCGGCGCAGCCCATCGTGGTTTATTGCCATCACGGCATGCGAAGTCTGCAGGTCGTCGCATTTCTGGAGCGTCAGGGCTTCGAGTCGGTCTATAACCTCGCCGGCGGCATCGACGCCTGGTCCCTGGAGGTCGACCCCTCGGTGCCCCGCTACTGACCATCCGTCCAAGAAACCGCCAAGAAACCGTACCAAGGAAGACTCATGCCCGCTGATCACAAGAAGACGACCCCCAGGAGCGCCCGCAGTCTGCGCATGAGCCGCCTTCCCCTGGCCCTGGGCCTGTTGTTCGCCGGCATGAGCGCCCAGGCGCAGAGCCTGCAGGAGCTATACGACGCCGCGCGCGCCTATGACGCCACCTATCTGGCGGCGCGCGCCCAGGCCGATTCGGCCCAGTACCGGGCCGAGCTGGCCAATGCGCTGGCCCGCCCCACCGTGGGCCTGGGCGTCAGCGGCAGCCATCAGCAGGCCGATCCGCCGAGCAGCTACACCACGGTGGGCGGACAGCGCGTGCAGGTCACCGGCGACCGCGTCGGCACCACCACCTGGCAGGGCGGCCTGAACGCCAGGTACGCGGTCTACAACCGCGCCAACAGCCTGACCATCGAGCAGGCGCAGCGCTCGCTGAGCGTGGCCCAGACCGAGCTGGAAACCGCCGAGCAGGACCTGATCGTGCGCGTGGCCCAGGCCTATTTCGACGTGCTGGCGGCCCAGGATGTGCTGGCGGCAACGCGCGCCAACAAGGCGGCGAACGCCGAGCAACTGGCCTCGGCCAAGCGCAATTTCGAGGTCGGCACCGCCACCATCACCGATGCCCGCGAAGCCCAGTCGCGCTTCGACCTGAGCACGGCGCAGGAGATCGCGGCCGAGAACGACCTGCGCGTCAAGCGCGTCACCTTGGACCAGATCGTCGGCCGCATGGGGGTCGAGCCCAAGCCCCTGGCCCTGCCGGTGGTGCTGCCGACGATCGCGCCGCTGAATGTCGAACCCTGGGTCAGCCAGGCCGACGAGCTGCATCCGCAGGTGCGCAAGGCGCGCCTGGGTCTGGAAGTGGCCCGGCTGGAAACCGGCAAGGCGCGCGCCGCCGACGGCGTGACCGTCGACCTGACCGGCTCCCTGGGCGTCAACAATGTGCGCGGCTCCGGCGCCCAGCTGCCCGGCAGCACGAAGGCCGGCACCGTGGGTGTGCAGGTCAACCTGCCCCTCTACACCGGCGGCTACAACCAGAACCGCATCAAGGAAACCCTGGCGCTGGAAGAGCGCTCGCGCAACGACCTGGAGTTCGCCCGTCGCTCGGTGGCCGAGGGCACGCGCCGGGCCTTTCTGGGCGTGCAATCGCTGCAGGCTCAGGTGAAGGCCTTCGAGGCCGCCGAGGCCTCCAGCAAGCTGGCGCTGGAGGCCACCCAGCTGGGCTACAAGGTCGGCGTGCGCGTCAACCTGGATGTGCTGAATGCCCAGAACCAGCTCTACAGCACCCAGCGCGACCTGGCCAAGGCCCGCTATGACACGGTGCTGACCAGCCTGCGCCTGCGCCAGGCCGCCGGCCAGCTCAAGCCCGAGGACGTGACGGCGGTGAACCAGCTGCTGGCCAAGTAATCCGGCCGGCACCCCGCATAAACCCGCCGCCCGGCGGGTTTGTGCTTTTCATCGGCCGAACAGGCGGTCGCGCGCCGCCTCGGTGATCGCGACGACGCCCGGATGGGTCAGGCGCCGCTCCACCGAGATCGCGTAAAACTCCTCGACCAGTTCCTCGCTGCGCCCCAGCACCTCGACGCCGTACTGGGCGCAGGTCTCGGCCTCCAGCACGCTGGGCGCGGTGAACACGCCGCGGCCCTGGCGACCGAAGGCGTTCATCAGCGCGCCGTCGTCGAACTCGGCCAGCACATGCGGGTGCAGGCCATGGCGGGACAGCCAGGCCTCCAGCAGCGGCCGGATCGCCGCGGCCTGGCCCTGGATCAGCAGCGGCGCGTCGTTCAGGCAGTCCGGAAAGCGGCCCTTGAGCTTCTTGCGCAAACCGGGCGCGGCGAAGAAGCTCAGCGGGCTGCTGCCCAGCGCATGGTTGAAGGCCTTGACGCTGACCTTGCGCGGCAGCGGCTCGTCGGCCAGCACCAGATCGAGCTTGTGGATCGCCAACTGCCCCAGCAGATCCTGGAACTTGCCCTCGTGACAGGACAGGCGCAGGTCCTCCTCGACGTTGAGCGCCGGCTCCAGCAGGCGGTAGGCCACCTGCTTGGAGACCGAGTCCGCCACGCCCACCTTCAGCTCCACCTGGCGCCGCCCCTGGCGCGCCTGGCGCAGCCGCGCCTCCATGTCCTGGCCCAGCGCGAAGATCTGGTCGGCGTAGCTCAGCGCCACCCGGCCTTCGTCGGTCAGCTCCAGGCGCCGGCCGGCCTTGCGGAACAGCTTGCGGCCCAGGCGCTCCTCCAGCAGCTTGATCTGGCTGGACAGGGTCTGCGGCGTGGTGTTGAGCTGTTCGCCGGCGCGCACGATGCCGCCGGCCTTGGCCGTGACCCAGAAGTAGTGCAGGTGCTTGAAGTTCATCGGCGCCTCCCAGTATTCGGATTAATCGAAATGATGAGATTGAAAAATCGAATTTACGCGAAGTATCGCCGAGCCTACATTGCAGGCCTGTCTTTCCTTCAAGGACTTGGAACCATGAATACTTCGCGTGATCCCGTCAATGTGGCCGTGCTGTCGCCGCAGGCCGCGGGTCGCCGTGAGGCCGGCCTGCTGGCCAGCCACCGCGTGCTGCGCAACACCTATGCGCTGCTGGGCCTGACCCTGCTGTGGGCCGCCGTGGTGGCCGGCGGCACCGCTGCCCTGGGCCTGCCGCGCCCCGGCCTGCTGCTGACCCTGGGCGGCTATTTCGGCCTGCTGTTCCTGACCCACAAGCTGGCCAACAGCGGCTGGGGCCTGTTGTCGGTGTTCGGCCTGACCGGTTTCATGGGCTACACCCTGGGCCCGGTCATCGGCCATTACCTGGCGATGAGCGGCGGCGCGCAGATCGTCACGCTGGCGCTGGGCACGACCGCGGCGACCTTCTTCGCGCTGTCGGCCTGGGTGCTGACGAGCAAACGCGATTTCAGCTTCATGGGCGGCTTCCTGTTCGCCGGCATGGTGATCGCGCTGCTGATGGGCCTGGCCGCGATGTTCTTCCAGCTGCCGGCGCTGTCGCTGGCGGTGTCGGGCCTGGTGGTGCTGCTGTCCAGCGGCCTGATCCTGATGGAGACCAGCCGCATCGTGCAGGGCGGCGAGACCAACTACATCCTGGCCACCGTGGGCCTGTTCGTCTCGATCTTCAATCTCTTCTCGGCCCTGCTGAGCCTGTTCGGCTTCGGCGGCGGCGACGATTGACGATGTTCGTATCGGTTATGTGAGGACTCCCTGAAGCAACGGGGAATCTTGGGCTGACGGCCTGAAGCGATTCAAGTCACTGAGCCACGCCGGCGCCGCTTGACCGCGGTGGCCGGCGTTTTTTCTTGGGGCGCCATCGGCTCCAGCAGGGCCGCCGGCCGCAGCGGCGCATGCTCGCGCAGCACCCGCAGCACGATCGCGGTGGAGGTCTGGGCCAGCGCGCAGTAGCGCTGCAGCACCTGGTCCAGGTGGGCGACGTCGCGCACCGCGATCTCCAGGATCCAGCTGTCCTCGCCGGTGATGTTGTAGGCGCTCAGCACCTCCGGGCTGGCCTCCAGCGCGCGCAGCACGCGCTGCTCGTCGGCGCGGCCGACGCGGATCAGCGCGCGGATCGCATAGCCCAGCCGCGCGCTGTCCACCACGGCGCGGTAGCCGGTGATCACGCCCAGCTCCTCCAGCTTGCGCACCCGCTCGGTCACGGCTGGCTGGCTCAGGTGCACGCGCCGGCCCAGTTCGGCCATTGTCAGGCGGGCATCGGCCTGCAGTTCGGCCAGGATGCGGCTGTCATGGTGGTCCAGTTCGATGTCCATGGTTTTGCAGGCCGGATGCTTGAATGTCCTGCAATCTTAAGGTTGAAGGCGAGTCAAATCTTGAAATGCATATTCAAGACCCGGCCCCGACTGCCTAGCATTCCAGGCCATGAGCAGCAGCACGACCCTCACCCCCACCGCCGGCGGCCTGAGCCCGCGCGTGATCGCCTGTCTGGCCGCCACCTGGCTGGTCTGGGGCTCGACCTACCTGGCGATCAAGTACGCGCTGCTGAGCTTCCCGCCCTTCTTCCAGATGGGCACGCGCTTCCTGGCGGCCGGCGTGCTGCTGGCCGTGTGGATGCGTTGGGTGAAAGGCGCGGCCTGGCCGAACCCGCGCCAGTGGCTCAATGCGTTGGTGGTCGGCGCGCTGATGCTGGGAGGCGGCATGGGCGGCACGGCGACGGCCGAGCAGACCGTGGGCTCGGGCCTGGTGGTGGCCTTCATCGCGGTGATGCCGCTGATGATCGCGGCGCTGAACCTGATCTGGAAGGTGATCCCGAGCCGGCTGGAGTTGCTGGGCATCGCGCTGGGCCTGGCCGGCGTGCTGATGCTGACCCAGGGCCAGGGCTTCGGCGCCTCGCCCGCCGGCCTGATGGCGATCACGACGGCCTGCGCCTGCTGGGCGCTCGGCAGCGTGCTGTCGCAGCGCTATTTCCAGCTGGCGCCCGGGCCGATGGGTTTTGCCAGCGAGATGCTGGCCGGCGGCGTGGTGCTGATGGGCCTGAGCCTGCTGAACGGCGAGGCGGTGCAGCAACCGCTGCGCAGCGAGGCGGTCTGGGCCTGGCTGTATCTGGTGGTGTTCGGCTCGCTGATCGCCTTCAATGCCTATATGGTGCTGCTGGCCGAGGCCTCGGCCGGCTTGGCGTCCAGCTACAGCTTCGTCAACCCGGTGATCGCGATGCTGCTGGGCGTGGTGATCGCCGGCGAGCAGATCAGCGGCTTCGAGTGGATGGCGGCCCTGGTGGTGCTGGGCGGCGTGGTCCTGCTGCTGCTCGGGCGCAGCAAGACCTGACCCCGGACGGGGGATCGCCGAGGCAGGGTGCGTCGCAGGCAAAATGCCGCCCCATGCTTTATCTGCTTTCGCCCGCCAAGTCCCTGGACTATGAAACCCCCGTGCCGGCCGCGGTGGCCGCGCTGGCCACCGTGCCGCAGTTCGTGCCGCAGTCGGCCGAACTGATCAAGGTGCTGAAGACCCAGAGTCCGGCGGCGATCGCCGAGCTGATGGACCTGTCGGAAGCCCTGTCGACCCTGAACGCCGAGCGCTACCGCGCCTGGCGGCCGCGGTTCACCGAGGCGAACAGCCGGCCCGCCGTGCTGGCCTTCAACGGCGATGTCTACGAAGGCCTGCAGGCCGGCAGCCTGAGCACCGAGCAGTTGAGCTGGGCGCAGCAGCATCTGGCCATCCTGTCGGGGCTGTACGGGGTGCTGCGCCCGCTGGACCGCATGCAGCCCTATCGTCTGGAGATGGGCACGCGCCTGGCCACCAAGCATGGCAAGAGCCTCTACGACTACTGGGGCGACACGCTGGCCGAGCACCTGAACCAGCGCGCCGCCTCCAGCCAAGTGCCGGTGATCGTCAACCTGGCCTCGCAGGAATATTTCCGTGCGGCCGATCGCAAGGCCTTGCAGCCGCGCGTGATCGAATGCCAGTTCGAGGACTGGAAGAACGACCGCTACAAGATCATCAGCTTCTTCGCCAAGCGCGCCCGCGGGCTGATGGCGCGCTACTGCATCGAGCACCGCATCGACACGCCGGCCGGCCTGCAGGGTTTCGACGTGGATGGCTATGCCTACCAGGCCGAGCTGTCGACGCCCGAGCGCCTGCTGTTCCGGCGGCGGCTGGCCTGAGAGCTTGGCAGAATCTCGGCCCATGAGTTCCTCTTCCGCACAAGCCATCACCCCCGAACTCCGCCAGTGGATCGTCGACCAGGCCCGCGCGGGCGTGGCGCCCGAGCAGGTGCTGCAGGCCATGCGCGGCAGCGGCTGGGAGGAGGAGGTCGCGATGCGGGCGCTGGAGCAGACGCTGGAAGGCTATCTGGCCACCGAGGGCCTGCCCCTGCCCAGCAAGGTGCCGGCGCCCGATCTGGCCGGTGCGCCGCCGGTGCTGAATGTGGATGGCCATGAGGTCAGGGTCCTGCTGAGCCTGAAAAGCCCGCAGTTGCTGGTGTTCGGCAATCTGCTCAGCGAGACCGAATGCGACGCGCTGCGCGCCGCGGCGGCCAGCCGGCTGGCGCGCTCCGAGACCGTGGCCGCGGCCAATGACGGCAGCGAGGTCAATGCGGCGCGCACCAGCGAAGGCATGTTCTTCGAGCGCGGCGAGAACGAGATCTGCGCTCGCATCGAGGCGCGCATCGCGGCCCTGCTGGACTGGCCCGTCAACCATGGCGAGGGTCTGCAGATCCTGCGCTACCGCCCCGGCGCCGAATACCTGCCGCATTACGACTACTTCGACACCCGCCATGCCAGCACGCCGGCCATCCTCAAGCGCGGCGGCCAGCGCGTCGCGACCCTGGTGATGTACTTGAACACGCCCGAGGGCGGCGGCGGCACGATCTTCCCGGATGTGGGCCTGGAGGTGGCGCCGATCAAGGGCAATGCCGTCTTCTTCAGCTATGACCGGCCGCATCCGATGACGCGCAGCCTGCATGGCGGATCGCCGGTGCTGGCGGGCGAGAAATGGGTGGCCACGAAGTGGCTGCGCGAGGGCGTCTTCGAGTAGGCCGTCCGGCCTAGAATCCGCCGCCCGGTACGCGCTCGCCGAAGCGCGCCCGATGACGACTCCAACGGGAACGCCTCCATGAAGAAGAATCTGCTGATCCTGGCCTTGTCGGGTCTCTTGTCCCTGGGCGCCGGCGCTGCGCTGGCGCAGCAGCCGCCAGCCCCTGCGGTGCAGGGCGGCTGGACCGAGACCGCCGACGGCCAGGTGCTGAAGCCGGCTAGCAAGGCCGCGGCCAAGAAGAAGAGCAAGGCAGGCGCCAAGAAGCTCGCGCAGAAGACCGGCGCCAAGAAGGCCAGCGCCAAGAAGGCCAAGAAGGGCAAGACCATTGCAACCAAGGGCGCTGCCAAGCCCAAGGCCAAGAAGGCCCGGCCGGCCCTGAGCTGAACGGACGGTTTCTTGCGGCGCTTCAGCGCCGCAGCGGCAACTGGCTCTGCTTGAGCTGGCGCAGCACAAAGCTGCTCTTGCTGTGGCGGATGCCGGGGATCTTGTAGAGGCGCTCGCGCAGCAGACGCTCGTAATCGCGCGTGTCGGCCACGGCGATGCGCACGTAGTAGTCGTAGTCGCCCGACACCAGGAAGGCCTCCAGCACCTCGGGGATCTGTTCCAGGGCGCGACCGAACTCGAACAGCGCCTCGTCCGAATGGTTGTCCAGCGTGACCTGCACGATCACGGTGTCGGCCAGGCCGACCTTGGCGGCGTTGACGCGCACCGAGTAGCCCTCGATCACGCCCGCGTCCTCCATGCGCTTGATGCGGGTCCAGCAGGGCGAGCTGGTCAGGCCCACCTGCTGGCTCAGCTCCTGCAGGCTGGTGCGGGCGTCCCGCTGCAGGACTTCGAGGATCGCGAGATCGAATTTATCAAGCTTCATGCTGGGTAATTCTAGATTCGCAGCATGATTTTCTGAATCTTGCGCTCGATCTGGAAAATTCGGCAGCCTTTGCCGTGCCCTCTTGGGCACAGTGAGGGACATGAATGCGCCCGCCGAATCCTTCGCCCCAACCCATCTTCCCACCCAAGCTCCGCGCAACGGCGCCGAGGCCCTGATTGCCACGCTGCTGAGCCTGGGCGTGGACACCGTGTTCGGCTATCCCGGCGGCGCGGTGCTGCCGCTCTACGATGCGCTGCACGGCGAGCCGCGGCTGCGCCATGTGCTGGTGCGCCACGAGCAGGCCGCGGTGCACGCGGCCCAGGGCTATGCGCGCAGCACCGGCAAGGTGGGCGTGGTCTTTGTCACCTCGGGGCCAGGCATGAGCAACACCACGACCGGGCTGCTGGACGCCTTGTGCGACTCGATCCCTGTGCTGTGCATTAGCGGCCAGGTGGCGACCACGGCGATCGGCACCGACGCGTTCCAGGAATGCGACGCGCTGGGCATCTCGCGTCCGGTGACCAAATGGAATGCTCAGGCGAGGGCGGTGGGGGAGGTGTCCGGCCTGGTGGCCGAGGCGCACCGCTGCGCCGCCGAAGGCCGGCCGGGGCCGGTGCTGCTGGACTTCCCCAAGGACCTGCAGTTGGCGCCGCTGACGGACTGGCGGCCGCCGAGGCGCACGCCCGCTCCCCGGGCCGAGCCGGCGCCGGAGCGCGTGGCCGCGGCGCTGGCGCTGCTGGCGCGGGCGCGCCGGCCGGTCATTTACGGCGGCGGCGGCCTGATCAATGCCGGCGCTGCGGCCTGCGCCGACTTCGCGCGCCTGGTGCGGGCCAGCGGCGCGCCCTGCACGCTGACCCTGATGGGGCTGGGGGCCTATCCGGCCGACGATCCGCAGTTCCTGGGCATGCTGGGCATGCACGGCAGCCTGGAGGCCAATCTGGCGATGCACGAGGCCGATCTGGTGGTCTGTGTCGGCGCACGCTTCGACGACCGGGTGACCGGCCGGCTGGATGGCTTCTGCCCGGAAGCGAAGGTGATCCACCTGGACATCGATCCGCGCTCGATCGGCAAGGTCGTGGCGGCCGATGTGGCCCTGCTGGGCGACTGCGGCGCCGGCCTGCGGGCGCTGCTGGAGGGATGGCGCGGCGGCGCTGCGGATCTCGGCGCCTGGTGGGCGCGCATCGAGGGCTGGCGGGCCGAGCGTTCCCTGCTGCAGTTCGAGGATCGCGCCGAGTCGATCGTGCCGCAGGCCCTGATGCGGCGGCTGGATGCGCAGCTGGTCGGCCGCGACGCCATCGTCGCCACCGACGTGGGCCAGCACCAGATGTGGGCCGCCCAGCATCTGCGCCAGCGCCGGCCCGGACGCTGGCTCAGCTCCGGCGGGGCCGGCACGATGGGCTACGGCCTGCCGGCCGCGATCGGCGCCCAGATCGCGCATCCCGAGGCCCTGGTGGTCTGCGTCAGCGGCGACGCCTCGGTGCTGATGAACATCCAGGAGCTGTCCACCGCGGTGCAGCACCGCGCACCGGTCAAGCTGGTGCTCAGCAACAACGGCCGCATGGGCATGGTGCGGCAGTGGCAGGAGCTGATCCACGGCAACCGGCTGAGCCACAGCTACACCGAGGCGCTGCCGGACTTCGTGGCGCTGGCGCGCGCCTTCGGCTGGTCCGCGCGGCGGGTCGAACGGCGCGAGGAGCTGGACGAGGCGCTGGCCGAATGCCTGGGCAGCGCCGGCCCGTTCTTCCTGGATGTGGTGGTCGCGGCCGAGGAGAACTGCTTCCCGATGATGCCGGCCGGCGCCGCGCATCACGAGATCTGGCTGGGCAAGGAGCGGCCGTATCGCGAGCCGGCCTGAAAAGGCAAAAGGCACCCGAGGGTGCCTTTTCGCGTGCTTTTGCGGGAACCGCGGGGCGTCTTAGACGCGCTTGCGGTACTCGTGCGTGCGGGTGTCGATTTCGATCTTGTCGCCCTGGGCCACGAAGATGGGCACGGGGATCTCGAAGCCGGTGGAGATCTTGGCGGGCTTCAGCACCTTGCCCGAGGTGTCGCCCTTGACGGCCGGCTCGGTCCAGGTCACTTCGCGCACCACGCTGGTCGGCAGTTCCACCGAAATGGCCTTGCCTTCGTAGAACACTACTTCCACTGGCATCGCATCTTCCAGGTAGGAGATGGCGTCGCCCATGTTCTCGGCTTCCACCTCGAACTGGTTGTACTCGGTGTCCATGAACACATACATCGGATCGGCGAAGTAGGTGTAGGTGCAGTCCTTCTTCTCCAGGATGATCTGGTCCATCTTGTCGTCGGCCTTGAAGACGACCTCGGTGCCCGAGCTGTTCAGCAGGCTCTTGAGCTTCATGCGCACGGTGGCGGCATTGCGGCCACCGCGGCTGTATTCGGTCTTCAGCACGACCATGGGGTCCTTGCCGTGCATGATCACGTTGCCGGCGCGAATTTCTTGAGCGATCTTCATAGAGGTTCCGAGTCTGGTGGGATGGATGGGGTTCGGCAGGCCCGGTAGGCCCGGTATGCCGTCACCCAGCGCGCGCCCTGTCCCTGTTCAAATCACCCGGCGCGGCAAAGCCCGTTATTCTAGCCGGTTTTGCCGATGAACTGGCGCAGCTGGGTCAGCAGGTCGGGTAGGCCGGCCAGCCGCGTACGCCAGGCCTGGGCCTGAGCCTGGGCGGCGCAGGGCTCGGGCAGGGTAATGTCCGTCCAAGGTGTCAGGCCATTCCAGGCGCGCCAGAGTCGCCGCGAGGCCGTCGCCAGACCGGGGTCGGCGGCCGCCAGCCAACGATCCATGAAGGCGTCCAGCTTGTGCGCATGGGCGTCATCGTCCTGCGGGTAGATCTGCCAGACGAAGGGCTTGCCGGCCCATTGGGCGCGCACGAAGGAGTCCTCGCCGCGCACGAAGTTCAGATCGCAGGCCCACAGCAGGCGGTCGTAATCGTCCTGGCTCAGATAGGGCAGGGGCTGCCAGCGGACGGTGGCTGGCATGGCCAGCCCGGGCAGCTCGCGCTGCGGCGTGCCCGGGCAGGCCAGCAGCAGGGTGGGGCGCCCGGCCAGCAGCTCCGGCAACTGCGGCAGCGCCGGGTTCGGGTAGGCGAACAGGCTGGCCAGGCGCTCGCCCGGCCTGGGTGCGATGCCTTGCGCCTGCAGCCAGGCCGGGGCGTCGAAGCTGTCGGCCGCGGCAAGCAGGCCGGGCTCGCGCAGCAGGCCGCCGGTGCGCGGGGTGAAGCCGGGGTAGAAGAAACGCTTCGACAGGCCGCGGCCGGGGCCGCTGAACTGCGGCGAGGCCAGGCCATGGCTGCGCTCCACATAGGACTCGGCGCTGAGGTATTCCAGATTGATCCAGACCGGCGCCTCGGCACGCGCGGCCATGCGGGCAATGAAGGGCGCGGGCAGCTCGCAGCCGAAGGCCTCGATCACCACGTCCCCAGCCGCCTCGGCCTGCGCGGCGGCGTCCCAGGGCAACACCTCGATACCTTGCGGCGCGCCGTCCGGTGCCATCCAGCGCAGCGCCGCGGCATCATCGAGCCACAGCCGCACGGCCGTGCCGCCGGTAGCCAGCTGGCGGGCCAAGCGCCAGCAGACGCCGATGTCGCCATGGTTGTCGATCACCCGACAGAACAGGTCCCAGGTTTTCCGTCTCGTCATCGATGAATTATCTGGCGGCACAATCCCGCCCCATGCAAGCCAGCGTCCCTCCCGATTCCGATCTCGCGCAAATTGGCGCCCAGCAGCAGGCCGAATGGGCGGACGAGCGCGCGCGCATCGAGGCGGCCGAGAGCCAGCGCGTCGCCGAGATGGAACTGGCGGCGCGCGCGCTGCGCGAGCGCCTGCTGACCGAGGTGGCGGCCCTGCCGGGGCTGCCGGGCGTCTACCGCTATTTCGACGCGCAGGACCAGGTGCTCTATGTCGGCAAGGCCAAGAACCTGAAGAAGCGGGTCTCCAGCTACTTCCAGAAGGATCATGGCGGCACCCGCATCGGCCTGATGGTGGCGCGCATCGCGCGGCTGGAGACCACGGTGGTGCGCACCGAGGCCGAGGCCCTGCTGCTGGAAAACAACCTGATCAAGGCGCTGAACCCCAAGTTCAACATCCTGTTCCGGGACGACAAGAGCTACCCCTACCTGCGCCTCTCGGGCCATGAATGGCCGAGGATCAGCTACTACCGCGGCGCGGTGGACAAGCGGCACCGCTATTTCGGGCCCTTCCCGAGCGCCTGGGCGGTGAAGGAATCGATCCAGCTGATCCAGAAGGTGTTCCGTTTGCGCACCTGCGAGGACACGGTGTTCAACAACCGCAGCCGGCCCTGCCTGCTGTACCAGATCCGGCGCTGCTCGGGGCCCTGCGTGCCCGAGGGACGGACCGAGGAATACCGGCGCGACGTGCGCAATGCCGAGCGCTTCCTGCTGGGCGAGACCCAAGAGGTGATGGACGGGCTGCAGGGGCTGATGATGGCCCATGCCGAGAAGTTCGAGTACGAACTGGCGGCCGAGGTGCGCAACCAGATCCAGTCGCTGGCCAAGGTGCTGCAGCAGCAGGCGGTGGACGAGAACAGCGCCACCGGGCGCGACCGCGATGTCGACATCCTGGCCGTCAAGGTGCAGGGCGGCCGCGCCTGCGTGAATCTGGCGATGGTGCGGGGTGGGCGCCATCTGGGTGACCGCGCCTACTTTCCCAAGCATGTGGAAGAGGCGACGGCCGTGCAGCTGGCGGACGACGAGGAGGGGCAGGAGGCCCCGGGGGCCACGCCCGAGCGCCAGGTGCTGGAGGCCTTCATGGCCCAGCATTACCTGGATGCGCAAGTGCCTTCGCTGATCGTCGTCAGCGAGCCGGTCGACGAGAGCCTGGCCGAGGCCTTGACGGCCCAGGCCGGCTACAAGGTCACGACCCAAGCCCAGCCGCGCGGCCAGCGCCGCATCTGGCAGGAGATGTGCGTCAAGGGCGCCGAGCTGGCGCTGGCGCGCCTGCTGTCGGAGGAGGGCTCGCAGCAGGCTCGCACCCAGGCCTTGCTGGACGCGCTGGACCTCAGCGTGGCCGAGCCGGATCGCTTCCGCGTCGAGTGTTTCGACATCAGCCACACGGCGGGCGAGGCGACGATGGCCTCCTGCGTGGTGTTCGAGGGCCACCAGATGCAGAGCGGCCAGTACCGGCGCTACAACATCGAGGGCATCACCGGCGGCGACGACTACGCCGCGATGCGCCAGGTGCTGACGCGGCGCTACAGCAAGCTGGCCGAGGCGGCGCAACTGGGCAGCGGCCGGCTGCCGGACCTGGTGCTGGTGGACGGCGGCAAGGGCCAGGTGGCGATGGCGCGCGAGGTGTTCGTGGAACTGGGCCTGGACCTGTCGCTGATCGTCGGCGTCGAGAAGGGCGAGGGGCGCAAGGTGGGGCTGGAGGAGCTGGTGTTCGCCGACGGGCGCGCGAAGGTCTATCTGGGGCGCGATTCGGCGGCGCTGATGCTGGTGGCCCAGATTCGCGACGAGGCGCACCGCTTCGCGATCACCGGCATGCGTGCCAAGCGTGCCTCGGCGCGCACCGGCGGCTCCAAGCTGGAAGACGTGCCGGGCGTGGGCCCGAAGAAGCGCGCGCAACTGCTGCAGCGCTTCGGCGGCGTGCGCGGCGTGGCCGCGGCCAGCATCGACGAACTGGCCAGCGTCAAGGGTGTATCAAGAGAATTGGCAGAGGAAATCTATCGTGTCCTGCATTGAACGTTGGCGCCGTGGCGCCGCCTGGTTGAGCCTGGGAGCCCTGGCGGCCTTGGCCGGTTGTTCCGGTCCGCGCGCGCCCGGCCCCGCCCCTTCGGCCCAGCCGGCGCCGGCGCCCACGGCACCCGCCGGCGAGGGGCAGCGGCCTGGCCTGCCGGCGCCGGCGCCGGCCGAATTCAGGCTCGGGCCACCCAAGCCGGTGCGCAGCGCGCTGGAGCTGCGCCTGCAGGCGGCCGAGCGCCTGGTCGCGGCCAATCCGGGGCGCGTCTACCTGGGCGAGGTGCCCGAGCCGCTGCTGGCCATTCCGGTGCTGGAGGTCGAGCTCTACGGCAACGGCAGCATCAAGCACATCCATGTGCTGCGCTATCCCGGACAGGCGCGCGATACCGTGCAGCTGGCCATCGAGGCGCTGCATCGCGCCGCCCCCTTCGGCGATGTCACGCACATGCCCAAGCCCTGGAAATTCAGCGAGACCTTCCTGTTCAACGACCAGCGCCACTTCAAGCCGCGCACCCTGGACCAGTAGGGCCGCATTGGCGTGAAAGCGACATTGCCGGGCCATGCACCAGGCTCGGGCACAATGCCCGCATGTTTTTCACCCTGCCAACCCTGCTGACCTGGGCCCGTATCGTCGCGATTCCGCTGATCGTCGGGGTGTTCTACCTGGAGCTGACGCCGGCTCACCAGAATCTGTTCGCCACCGTGCTGTTCGTGCTGGTTGCGCTGACCGATTGGCTGGATGGCTATCTGGCGCGCAAGCTGAACCAGACCTCGTCCTTTGGCGCCTTCCTCGACCCGGTGGCCGACAAGTTCCTGGTCTGTGCCGCGCTGTTGGTGCTGCTGGAGCTGGGGCGCGTCAATGCGCTGGTCGCCTTCGTGATCGTCGGGCGCGAGATCGCGATCTCGGCGCTGCGCGAATGGATGGCCCAGATCGGCGCCTCGCGCAGCGTGGCGGTGCATATGGTGGGCAAGCTCAAGACCACGGCCCAGATGGTGGCCATTCCCTTCCTGCTCTATGACGGCCGGCTGTTCGGCGCGATCGACACCCGGCTCTGGGGCACCTGGCTGCTGTACGCGGCCGTGGTGCTGACCATCTGGTCGATGGTGTACTACCTGCAGAAAGCGCTGCCCGAGATCCGCGCCAAGGCCAAGTGAGCGCCGCGGCATCGGCCGCGCCGGCGCGCTGGGTGGCGCTGATGCCGGTCCTGTTCGTCGCGATCTGGTGCACCGGCTTCGTGGCCGCACGCCTGGGCATGCCGCATGCACCGCCGATCACTTTCCTGACGCTGCGCTTCATGCTGTCGGCCGCCTGTTTTGGCCTCTGGGTGCTGCTGGCCGGCGCCGCCTGGCCCAGCGAGCCGCGCCAATGGCTGCACCTGGCGGTGCTGGGCTTCACGACCCATGCGCTCTACCTGATCGGCGGCTGGGCCGCCGTCAAGCAGGGCATGGGCGCGGGCACGATGGCCCTGATCGCCGGGCTGCAGCCGCTGCTGACGGCGCTGTGGCTCAACGGGCGCGGCGAGCCGCTGCGGGCGCGCCAGTGGTGGGGCCTGCTGTTGGGACTGCTGGGCCTGCTGCTGGTGGTGGGCGGCAAGCTGGGACAGGGCGGGCTCAATGCCGCCAACCTGACGCTGGCGACGGGCGCGCTGCTGGCCATCACGTTTGGCGCGCTGTACCAGAAACGCTATGTGAAGGCGGGTGATGCGCGCAGCGCGATGCTGATCCAACTGCTGGCCGCCGCGCTGCTGAGCGCGCCGCTGACCCTGCTGGAGCAGGAGCCCATGGTCTGGCATCGCGACCTGTGGGTCGCGCTGGCCTGGTCGGTGCTGGTGTTGACGCTGGGCGGCAGTTCGCTGCTCTATCTGCTGTTGCAGCGCGGGGCGGCCACCCGCGTCGCCAGCCTGATGTACCTGACCCCACCCTGCGCGGCCCTGCTGGCCTGGCTGCTGTTCGGCGAGCCGGTGGGCTGGGTGGCCTGGTCGGGCATGGGCCTGAGCGCCTGGGGTGTCGGTTGGGTCTTGCGCAAGACCTGAACCCATGCCGGTGCCGCGCATGACCGGGCGGATCGACCGGCGCGGGCTTTCGTGTATCGGGACTTTTCCCTGCTCAGCGCTGGCGGCGAATACGTCTAGAATCCGCTTCCCCGAGCCAATGCCGTCCAGTGGCCGTCATGCGCCGCGTGCTATCCAAATCCTTCAGAGGGGGTTATTTGTGAACAAGTCCGAACTGATCGAGCACATTGCCAAACAGGCCGATATCTCCAAGGCCGCCGCCGCGCGCGCGCTGGAAGCCTTGATTGGCGGCGTGAAGACGACGCTGAAGAAGAACGGCAGCGTGTCTCTGGTAGGCTTCGGTACTTTCAGCGTGACCAAGCGTTCGGCGCGCAGCGGTCGCAACCCCCGCACCGGCGATGCGATCAAGATCAAGGCCGCCAAGGTGCCGAAGTTCCGCCCCGGCAAGGCGCTCAAGGACGCGGTCAACTGAGGCCCTCGTCCACCCACCGGTTTCGACCGGGTGCTTAGCTCAGTTGGTAGAGCGGCTCCCTTACACGGAGTAGGTCAGCGGTTCGAGCCCGTTAGCACCCACCATGGCTAAAATGCCAGCATGCAAAGGCGAACCCCGGTTCGCCTTTGTCGTGTTTGACCACGGCGCATCCCTGACGCGCCGTGGTCCCATCTGAGGTTCTCGATGTTTGATTTCGTTCGCAAGCACAATCGTTTGTTCCAGCTCGTGCTGCTGGTCCTGATCCTGCCCGCCTTCGTGTTGGTGGGCGTCGAGGGTTACAGCAGTTTCATGGACCGCAGCAATTCGGGTGTGGCCTCGGTCGACGGCCGCAAGATCACCCAGGCCGAATGGGACGCGGCGCACCGCACCCAGGTGGACCGCATGCGCGCCCAGATGCCCACATTGGATGTCAAGCTGCTGGACACGCCCGAAGCGCGGCGCGACGTCTTGGAACAGTTGGTGCGCGAGCGTGTGATGCTGGCCGCCGCCCAGGGCCAGCATCTGAGCCTCAGCGACGAGCGCCTGCAGCAGATATTCCGCACCGACCCTCAGCTGGCCTTCCTGCGCAACCCCGATGGCACGGTCAACAAGAACATGCTGCTGGCGCAGGGCATGAGCTCAGAGATGTTTGCCCAGCGCTTGCGGCAAGACCTGACCCTGCGCCAGGTGATGCAAGGTGTCGGCGCCTCCGCGCTGGCCAGCAAGGCGAACGCGGCCGTGGCCTTCGATGCGCTGCTGCAACAGCGTGAGGTGCAGCTGCAGCGCTTCGAGGCCAAGGACTTCCTGGCCCAGATCAATCCCAGCGACGCGGAGGTCGAGGCCTTCTACAAGGAACCCGCCAACAGCGCGCGCTTCCAGCTGCCCGAGACCGCGCAGATCGAGTATCTGGTGCTGGATGTCGAGGCCTTGAAGTCCGGCGTGGCGACCAGCGACGAGGATCTGAAGAAGTACTACGAGGAAAACCAGTCGCGCTACACCGTGGCCGAGGAACGCCGCGCCAGCCACATTCTGATCAAGGCCGACAAGGATGCGCCGGCCGCCGAGCGTGCCAAGGCCAAGACCCGCGCCGAGGAGCTGCTGGCCGAGGCCCGCAAGAACCCGGCCGGCTTCGCCGAACTGGCCCGCAAGAATTCGCAAGACGAGGGTTCGGCCACTCGCGGCGGCGACCTGGACTTCTTCCCGCGCGGCGCGATGGTCAAGCCCTTCGAGGACGCGGCCTATGCCTTGAAGCAAGGAGAGATCAGCAATGTGGTCGAGTCGGACTTCGGCTACCACGTGATCCAGCTGACCGGCCTGCGTGGTGGTGACAAGAAGAGCTTCGAGTCGCTGCGCGCCGAACTGGGGCAGGAGGTGCGTCGCCAGCAGGCGCAGAAGCGCTACAGCGAGTTGGCCGAGCAGTTCAGCAACACCGTTTACGAGCAGGCCGACAGCCTGAAGCCGGCGGCCGACAAGTTCAAGCTGAACGTCCAGACCGCGCTGGTGCAGCGCAAGCCGGCGCCCGGTGCCGGCGGCCCGCTGGCCTCGGCCAAGCTGCTGGATGCCGTGTTCGGCAGCGAGGCGCTGCGCAACAAGCGCAACACCGAGGCCGTCGAGACTGCGCCAAGCCAGATGGCTGCCGCGCGTGTCGTGCAGTACAACCCTACCCGCCTGCCGCCGCTGGCCAATGTGAAGGCCGAGGTGCGCGCCCAGCTGATGGGCAAGCTCGCCGCCGAGCTGGCGTCCAAGAAGGGCAAGGAGCGCCTGGCCGAGCTGCAGAAGTCGGGTGCCGCTGCTGGCCTCGAGCCTGCGATCGTGATCTCGCGCGCCAAGCCGGCGAATCTTCCGCCCAAGGTGCTCAGCGAGCTGCTGCGTGCCGATGCCGCCAAGCTGCCGGCCTATGTAGGCGTGGACGGCGGCGAAGGGGCCTATGTCGTGGCGCGCATCGACAAGCTGCTGCCGCGCGACCCGGCGGTGATCGACGAGCAGCGTGCCAGCCAGCAATATGCCCAGGCTTGGACGGCGGCCGAGATGCAGGCCTACTATGGCGCGCTGAAGACCCATTACAAGACCAAGATCACCGCGCCGGCCTCGGCCGCATCCGCGCCCTGAGTTCGGATGGGCTCGGGCAGTTTTTTGACCGGCGGTTGAGAAATATCTTCTGCGCGATCAAATTCTGTTTATAATCATAGGCTCTGCGGTGGCTATAGCTCAGTTGGTAGAGTCCCAGATTGTGATTCTGGTTGTCGTGGGTTCGAGTCCCATTAGCCACCCCAAATAAAGGAAAGCCCGTTGCGCGAGCAACGGGCTTTTTTCTTGCCCCGTTCGTCTGCAGGGGCGCGCATGAAACGCGGGGGAACTGGTCAGGTCTTAGACCAGGCCCTGCTTGCTGGCCAGCACGGCCGCCTCGGCGCGGCTCGACACGTTGAGCTTCTTGTAGATGGACTTGATGTGGTCGTTCACCGTGAACCACTTGATGCCCATCAGGTTGGCGATCTCCTTGATCGTGAAGCCCTTGCTGAGATAGGTCAGTACCTCGTTCTCGCGCGGGGTCAGGCGTTCCCATTCCGGCGGCGGGTCCAGCACGACGCTGCGGCCGTGGTTGTGGGCGGAACTCGAGGACAGGGGGCTGAAGCCGGAGTTCAGTCCGCCGCTCAGGCTCATCGGCCCGCTGTCGCCGGAGGATCCGGGGCGGAAGTGCGAGAGCAGGCGGCGCGCGATCGCGGGTGACAGTGGCGGCTGGCCGCGCACGATGCGCTGCAACTCCTCCACCAGGACCTCGAAGCGGTCTTCCTTCAGCAGATAGCCGTCGGCGCCGCATTGCAGGGCCGGGAATAGATGGTCGTCGTCGGAGTAGAGCGTGGTCACGACCTTGACCGCCGGCGTGCCGGCCAATTCGGCCAGGAACTCCATTCCGTTGCCGTCCGGCAGTTCCAGGTCGACAAGGATCAGCTTGAATCCCTGCTCGGGGTGGTCCGGATGGAAGCGGGCGACATGGCGGCGCGCGCCTTCGAGGTCGCCGGCCTCGGTGATTTCCATGGCGTCACTGAAGCTCTCGCGCACGACGCGGCATAGAAAACTTCGGGCCACTGGGTTGTCTTCGATGATCAGTACTTTTACGGCCATGGTGTGAGAGCTCCCGCGCCGGCCATCCTAGCGCACAACGCCTGCCCGGCATGCCCCGCGAAAGTAGGGCACAGGTAGCCAGATGTTGCCGGCGTTGCGCTGGCCGCAAATCCGCCCGGCGGGGCTCCGCGTTCATTCCACGCGAAGCACCACCTTGCCCACCACCTGGCGGCTGCTCATGCGCGCGAAGGCCTCGGGCAACTGCGCCAGCGGCAGCACGCTGTCGAGCACCGGCTTGATCTTGCCCTGCGCATACCAGGCCGCCAGTTCGCCCAGCATCGCGGCATTGCGCTTGGGCTCGCGCCTGGCAAATTCACCCCAGAACACGCCCACCAGCGCGGCACCCTTGAGCAGGGCCAGGTTCAGCGGCAGCGCGGGGATGCTGCCCTGGGCGAAGCCCACCACCAGGTAGCGGCCGCGCCAGGCGATCGAACGGAAGGCGGTCTCGGCCAGATCGCCGCCCACCGGGTCGTAGATCACGTCGGGCCCCTTGCCCTCGGTCAGGGCCTTGATCTCGTCGCGCAGCGTCCCCTTGCCGTAGTTGATCGCGGCGTCGGCGCCCAGTTCGAGGCAGCGCGCGCATTTCGCGTCCGACGAGGCCGCGGCGATGACGCGCGCGCCGGCGGCCTTGGCGATCTGTATCGCCGCGGTGCCCACGCCGCCCGCGGCCCCCAGCACTAACACCGTCTCGCCGGCCTTCAGTGCGGCGCGGTCCAGCAGCGCATGGTGGCTGGTGGCATAGGTGCAGATGAAGGCCGCGGCGTCCTCGAAGGCAAAGCCCGGCGGTAGCGGCATGGCCAGTGCGGCGGGGATGCAGGCGTGGCTGGCGAAGCCGCCGGTGCCGGCAAAGGCGGCGACCGAGTCGCCCGGCTTCAGGTGGGTGACACCGTCGCCCACGGCCTCCACCACGCCGGCGAACTCGGTGCCGGGCACGAAGGGCGTGGGCGGTTTCATCTGATACTTGCCCTGCACGATCAGCAGATCGGGGAAGTTCAGGCTGGCGGCCTTGACGGCCACGCGGACCTGGCCCGGCCCGGGCTCGGGCGTCGGCAGTTCCTTCCAGGCCAGGGCTTCGACGCCCACGGGGTTCTCGCACAGCCAGGCTTGCATGATGAGTCGCTCCTTCGGTCGCTTCTGAGTGTGCGCGCGATGATAGGCAGGGGCGGGAAGATGAGGGGTCGCCGAGGTGACGCGCTGCCTACAATGCCGGCATGCGTATCCTGATTGCGAATGACGATGGTTATCTGGCGCCGGGGCTGGCGGCCCTGGTGGCGGCCTGCGAGGGGCTGGGTCGGTTGGAGGTGATCGCGCCCGAGCAGAACGCCAGCGGCACCTCCAATGCCCTGACGCTCGGCCGGCCGCTGTCGGTCTACACGGCGGCGAACGGTTTCCGCTATGTCAACGGCACGCCGTCGGACTGTGTCCACGTGGCCCTGACCGGCCTGCTCGACTACCGGCCCGACCTGGTGATCTCGGGCATCAACAACGGCGCCAATATGGGCGACGACACGCTTTATTCCGGCACCGTGGCCGCGGCCACCGAGGGCTATCTGTTCGGCATCCCGTCGATCGCCTTCTCGCAGGTGGAAAAGGGCTGGGGCGAACTGGAGGCGGCCGCGCGCACCGCACGCGCCATCATCGAGCAAGTGCTCGAGGGTGGGCTGGGCCATGCCTTCCTGCTCAATGTCAACATGCCCAATCGCGCCGATGTCGAGACGCTGCCGCGCCGCATCACCCGCCTGGGCCGGCGCCACGCCAGCGAGGCCGTGATACGCCAGACCAACCCGCGCGGCGAACCGATCTACTGGATCGGTCCTGCCGGCGACGCCCGCGAGGCTGGCGAAGGCACGGACTTCCATGCCACCGCCAACGACCAGGTGTCGATCACGCCGCTGCAGGTGGATCTGACCGACCATGCCGGCCTGCCGGCCTGGCGCCAGCGCCTGGGTGCGCCGGCATGAGCGAGGCGCCGAGGCGGCGGTTCCCGCTGCCGCTGGACAAGCTGACGCCGCAGCCGGCCAAGCCGCAGCGCGAGTTGTTGCGGCCGCAAGGCCATCTGCAGCAGGCCGCCTCCGATGCCGCCCGTCAGGTCGCGCCCAGCGGCCTGGGGCTGGACTCCGCCGGCGTGCGCCTGCGCATGGTCCAGCGTCTGCAGCGCGAGGGGCTGAAGGACGAGCGCGTGCTGCAGGCGCTGGCGAGCGTGCCGCGGCACGAGTTTGTCGACACGGCGCTGGCCATCCAGGCCTATGAGGACACCAGCCTGCCCATCGGTCATGGCCAGACCATTTCCAAGCCCTCGGTCGTCGGGCGCATGATCGAACTGATGCTGGCCGGCGCGGCGCGCCAGGGTGGCCCGCTCGGCCGCGTGCTGGAGATCGGCACCGGCTGCGGCTATCAGGCGGCGGTGCTGGCCGCCCTGGCGCGCCAGGTGGTCAGCATCGAACGTCTCAAGCCCCTGCACGACAAGGCGCGTGCCAACCTGGCGGCGCTGCAGTTGGGCCGGATTCGGCTGATCTACGGTGACGGGCGGCTCGGCCACGCCGGGGCCGGCCCCTATGACGGCATCATTGCGGCGGCCGGTGGCGAGGATCTGCCCGAGGCCTGGCTGGCCCAACTGGCGCCGGGCGGCCGCCTGGTGGCGCCGATGCAGGCGCCCGGCGGGCGTGGCCAGGTATTGGTGGTCGTCGACCATGTGGTCGAGGGCGGCGTTGCACGCTTCCTGCGGACTGTGCATGAAGCTGTGCTGTTCGTACCCCTAAAATCGGGGGTCATGTGAGTCGACCAACCCGGAGTCTGCTGTCAAGGCTCGAAACGCACTAAGCATGCATATCAACACGAATCGTTTTCCCGCCGTCTCGATGGCGCTCGTGCTCGGCGCACTCGTGGTCGGTTGCGCGTCGCCCAGGCACAAGGCGCCGGTGGAAGAGCGCCCGATGGGCGCGGCCGGCAAGTCGGTCGCACCGGCGTCTGCCGCCAGCGCGGTGGCGACCACGCCGGCCGACGCCAAGCCTCTGCCCGGCGCCGAGAACGCCGGCAAGCCCGGCCATTACCAGGTCAAGCAGGGCGACACGCTGATCCGCATCGCGCTGGACAACGGCCAAAACTGGCGCGACCTGGTGAAATGGAACGAACTGGAGAACCCGAACCGCATCGAGGTGGGTCAGGTCTTGCGCGTGGTGCCGCCAGGCATCGACGCCGGAGCCGTCAGCGCGCGACCGATCAGCACGGCCAAGGTCGAAAGCCGCCCCCTGGACGGCAAGCCTGCGGCTGCCGCGGCCTCGGCGGCCGCGAACGGCGCGAATGCGGCCAGCGCCCCGACGGCCGCCGCGACGCCCGCGCCAGCCTCCGACGATGACCCCGCCTGGGGATGGCCGACGGCCGGCGCCGTGAGCACCGGTTTCGATGAGGTCAAGAACAAGGGCTTGGCCTTCAGCGGCAAGGCCGGTGACGCGGTGCTGGCCGCCGCCGATGGGCGCGTGGTCTATGCGGGTTCGGGCTTGCGCGGCTACGGCAATCTGGTCATCATCAAGCACAACGCGACTTACCTGACCGCCTACGCGCACAACCAGACCTTGCTCGTCAAGGAAGATCAGGCGGTGCGCAAAGGGCAGAAGATTGCAGAGATGGGTTCCAGCGACGCCGATCAAGTCAAACTGCACTTTGAAGTGCGCAAGCAGGGTAAGCCCATCGACCCGGCTAAGCTGCTGCCGTCTCGCTAGAACGATGGAGGCGACCTGGGGAAATCATGAAGCAGCCCTTGTCGCCCGTCCATGTGCCGAACGCGCCGCCATCCCTGCTGGCGGCCGGTCTGCCCGATCTTGACGCCATGCAGGCCGCCGACGAGGCGGTCGAATCTCCAGAGGCCGCGCCCGAAGAGGATGAAGACATCGGGGTGCTGCGCAACGGCACGGCCGTTGCCGCCGACGTGGACCTGGGCAATGCGCTGCAGGCCTATCTGCGCGACATCCGCCGCACTCCGCTGCTGACCCCTCAGCAGGAGTACGACACCGCGGTGCGGGCCCGCGCCGGCGAGTTCGCCGCGCGCCAGGCGATGATCGAGCACAACCTGCGCCTGGTGGTCAGCATCGCCAAGAACTACCTGGGCCGCGGCCTGCCGATGAGCGACCTGATCGAGGAAGGCAACCTCGGTCTGATGCATGCGATCGGCAAGTTCGAGCCCGAGCGCGGCTTCCGGTTCTCGACCTATGCCAGCTGGTGGATACGCCAGAGCATCGAGCGGGCGCTGATGCATCAGGCGCGCCTGGTGCGCCTGCCGGTGCACATCGTGCGCGAGCTCAACCATGTGCTGAAGGCCCGGCGTGCGCTGGAGGCGCTGCGCAGCCAGAGCGGCAGCGAGGCGGTGGTGCGGGCCGAGGACATCGCCGCGCTGCTGGAGCAGCCGCTGGCCCATGTGGCCGAGTTGCTGGCTTATGCCGAGTTGCCCAGCTCGCTGGATTCGCCGGTCGACCGCAACGGCGAGGGCGGCGAGTCGATGATGGACCTGGTGGCCGACGAGCAAGCGGTCGATCCCATGGGGCTGCGTCTCAGTCATGAGCTGGAGGCGCTGCTCGAGCATGGCCTGGCCACGCTCAACGAGCGCGAACGCGAGGTGCTGGCCGGCCGCTACGGCCTTGCCGACCGTGAGCCGGAGACGCTGGACGTGCTGGCGATCCGCCTGGGGCTGACGCGCGAGCGCATCCGCCAGATCCAGATCGAGGCGCTGAACAAGCTCAAGCGCAACATGATGCGCCACGGCATCAGCCGGGACGCGATCTTCTAGCGGCCTCCCGTCCCGTCGAGGGCTGGGATAATGCCCGCCCATGACGCAACAGAATGAATGGCTGAAGGTCGAGTCGCTCGACCTGGAAGCGCAGGGCGTGGCCCACAACCTGGAAGGCAAGGTGGTCTTCATCGAGGGCGCGCTGCCCGGTGAAGAGGTGCAGGTCACCGTCGGCCGCAAGAAAAACAACTGGGAACAGGGCAGCTTGACGGCCTTGCGCCGCGAGAGCTCGCAGCGCGTGACGCCGGGCTGCCCCCACTTTGGCCTGCATGCCGGCGCCTGCGGCGGCTGCAAGATGCAGCATCTGCATGCCGGCGCCCAGGTGGCGGTGAAGCAGCGCGTGGTGGAGGACAACCTCTGGCATCTGGGCAAGGTCAAGCCCGAGACGCTGCTGCGCCCGATCGAGGGCCCGACCTGGGGCTACCGCTACCGCGCGCGCTTCTCGGTGCGCTACGTGGCCAAGAAGGGCATCGTGCTGATCGGTTTCCACGAGCGCAAGAGTCGCTACGTGGCGGACATGCAGGTCTGCAAGGTCGTGCCGACGGTGATCAGCGACATGCTGCTGCCGCTGCGCGAACTGATCACCAGCATGGACGAGCGCGACCGCCTGCCGCAGATCGAGCTGGCGATGGGCGACAACGGGGGCGATACCGTGATCGCCCTGGTGCTGCGCCATCTGAATCCGCTGCCCGACGGCGACAAGGCCAAGCTGCGCCGGTTCGCGCAGGAACACCCGGGCGTGCAATGGTGGCTGCAGCCCAAGGGGCCGGATACCGTGCACCTGCTGGACGAAGGCGGGCCCGAACTGGCCTACACCCTGCCCGAATTCGGCGTCACGATGCCCTTCAAGCCGACCGACTTCACCCAGGTCAATCCGCATATCAACACGGTGCTGGTGGGCCGCGCATTGCGCCTGCTGCAGGTGCGCAAGGACGAGCGTGTGATCGACTGGTTCTGCGGCCTGGGCAACTTCACCCTGCCGCTGGCCACCCAGGCGCGCGAGGTGCTGGGCATCGAGGGCAGCGACACCCTGGTACAGCGCTCGCGCGAGAACGCCAGGCGCAATGGGCTGGAGGCCAAGACGGCTTTCGTCGCCCGCAATCTGTTCGAGATGACGCCCGAACTCCTGGCCGCCGATGGCGTGGCCGACAAATGGCTGGTCGACCCGCCGCGCGAGGGCGCCTTCGCGCTGGCCAAGGCGGTGGCGGACATTGCCGAGAACCCGGCCCTGGCGCCGGGTTGGGCGCCGCCCCAGCGCATCGTCTACGTGTCCTGCAATCCGGCCACCCTGGCGCGCGACGCGGGCCTGCTGGTCAATGTGGCCGGCTACCGCTGCACGGCGGCCAGCGCAGTGAACATGTTTCCGCATACCGCGCATGTCGAGTCCATCGCGGTCTTCGAGCGATAAAGGAAAAGGGCCCCGATGGGGCCCTTTGAACTTGTGCGCCGGAGGGGGTTCAGTCCCGCTCGCCGCCGAAGATGCCCAGCAGGGACAGCAGGCTCTGGAACACGTTGTACAGATCCAGGTAGATCGCCAGCGTGGCCGAGATGTAGTTGGTCTCGCCGCCGTCCAGCACGCGCTTGATGTCGAACAGCATGAAGGCCGAGAACACGGCCATCGCCAGCACCATGATGGTGAGCATCAGGGCCGAGGACTGCAGGAACACGTTGGCGATGCCGGCGATCATCAGGATGATTGCGCCGACGAACAGGAATTTGCCCATGCTGGACAGGTCGCGCTTGATCACGGTGGCCAGCGTGGCCATCGCGAAGAAGATCGCGCCGGTGCCGCCGAAGGCCATCATGATCAGGCTGCTGCCGTTCTTGAATCCCAGGATCGCGCCGATCAGGCGCGACAGCATCAGGCCCATGAAGAAGGTGAAGGCCAGCAGGGCGATCACGCCGGTGCTGCTGTTCTTGGTCTTCTCGACCAGGAACATCAGGCCGAAGGCGCCGGCGAAGAACACGATCATGCTCAGGCCCATGCCCATCGAGGCCATGATGCCGGTGGCCACGCCCACCCAGGCTCCCAGCACCGTGGGCACCATGGACAGGGCCAGCAGCCAGTAGGTGTTGCGCAGCACGCGCTGGCGCTCAAGCGCCAGGCCGGAGCCATAGGCACCGCCATATTGGGTTTGCAAGCTTTCGTTCATAAGTCCTCCGTACGGGTTGGGAACCGGCCGGAGCGGGCTCCGGCTGTCGTTCGCTGACGGCAAATTCTAGTCTGCCATGCGGGCTTGCTCATGGCGGCGCTGCTCCGGGATTGCCCGGTGATCGAAAGAGCTTTGCATTCCGCTGCGGCAATCCCGCTGCCGACGGCGATAAAGTGAGACTCTTTCCCGCCATTTCAATACCGCCATGAAGCAAAAGTCCTATCTGACCCTGGACGATGTCAAGCGCATCGCCGCCGCCGCCGAGGCCGAGGCCGTGTCCCACGGCTGGGCCGTCAGCATCGCCATCGTCGACGACGGCGGTCACCTGCTGTGGCTGCAGCGCCTGGACGGCGCCGCGCCGATCTCGGCCCAGATCGCGCCGGCCAAGGCGCATACCGCCGCGCTGGGGCGTCGCGAGTCGAAGGTCTACGAAGACATGGTCAACCAGGGGCGCGTGTCCTTCCTGAGTGCTCCGGGGCTGCAAGGTCTGCTGGAGGGCGGGGTGCCCATCCTGGTGGATGATGTCTGCATCGGTGCGGTGGGCGTCAGCGGGGTCAAGTCGACCGAGGATGCGCAGATCGCACGCGCCGGTATCGCGGCGCTGAACTGAGCCCCCAGGCACGCGCTCTTTTGCGCAAACATCCTCGGTGATAACCCGCGGTGGGATATACTCAGCAGGTTTACCCGCAACCCACCGCTACCCCAGCGAAACTCCCCCCGTTTCCATCACCGGACTCAGGCTCCCGCAACCGCCAATGCAGCGTGTTGCAGCGAACAAGGAGCAGAGCTGGGCGCGCGCACAATAACGGAGCTTCCCGTGCTGCCCGATCTGCTTTCCTCCCCCCCAGCGATCCTCGCCCTGGCAGACGGCACGGTCTTCAAAGGCATCGCCTTCGGCGCTGCCGGCCACGCGGTCGGCGAAGTGGTGTTCAACACCGCGCTGACCGGCTACCAGGAAATCCTCACCGACCCCAGCTACTGCCGGCAGATCGTCACGCTGACGTATCCGCACATCGGCAACTACGGCGTCAACGAGGAGGACATCGAGGCCTCGAAGATCCATGCCGCAGGTCTGATCATCAAGGAGCCGCCGATCCTTGAATCCAACTTCCGCCAGACGCGCACGCTGCAGCAGTACCTGCGCGACGAGGGCACGGTGGCGATTGCCGACATCGACACGCGCCGCCTGACCCGCGTGCTGCGCAGCACCGGCGCGCAGAACGGCTGCATCCTGGCGCTGGCCGCCGGTGAGCAGATCACCGACGCGCATATCGCCGACGCGATCGCCCGCGCCAAGGCTGCGCCCAGCATGGCCGGCCTGGACCTGGCCAAGGTGGTGAGCCGCACGGCGCGCGAGACCTGGACCCAGACCGAGTGGACCCTGGGCAAGGGCTATGGCGAGCAGGCGGCGCCGAAGTTCCACGTCGTGGCCTACGACTTCGGCGTCAAGAGCAACATCCTGCGCATGCTGGCTTCGCGCGGTTGCAAAATCACCGTGGTGCCGGCGCAAACGCCGGCCTCCGAGGTCTTCGACATGGAGCCGGATGGCGTGTTCCTGTCCAACGGCCCCGGCGATCCGGAGCCCTGCGACTACGCGATCAAGGCGGTCGCCCAACTGATCGAGTCGGGCATCCCGACCTTCGGCATCTGCCTGGGTCACCAGATCATGGCCCTGGCCTCGGGCGCTAAGACCTTCAAGATGAAGTTCGGCCATCATGGCGCGAACCACCCGGTCAAGGACCTGGACAACGGTCGCGTCTCGATCACCAGCCAGAACCACGGTTTCGCGGTCGATGCCGATTCGCTGCCCGCCAATCTGCGCCCCACGCACATCAGCCTGTTCGACGGCACGCTGCAAGGCCTGGCGCGCACCGACAAGCCGGCCTTCTGCTTCCAGGGGCACCCGGAGGCCAGCCCCGGTCCGCACGATATTTCCTACCTGTTCGACCGCTTCATCGGTCTGATGGCCAAGGCCTGATGGAGACACGCAATGCCTAAACGTTCCGACCTCAAAAGCATCCTGATCATCGGCGCCGGCCCCATCATCATCGGCCAGGCCTGCGAGTTCGACTATTCCGGCGCCCAGGCCTGCAAGGCCCTGCGCGAAGAGGGTTACAAGGTCATCCTGGTCAACAGCAATCCGGCGACCATCATGACGGACCCGGATACCGCGGACGTCACCTATATCGAGCCCATCACCTGGCAGGTGGTCGAGAAGATCATCGCCAAGGAGCGGCCCGACGCCATCCTGCCCACCATGGGCGGTCAGACCGCGTTGAACTGCGCGCTGGATCTGCACAAGCATGGCGTGCTGGACAAGTACAAGGTCGAGATGATCGGCGCCAATGAAAAGGCGATCGAGAAGGCCGAGGACCGCCTGAAGTTCAAGGACGCGATGACCAAGATCGGCCTGGGCTCGGCCAAGTCCGGCATCGCGCATTCGCTGGAAGAGGCCTGGAGCGTGCAAAGGCGCATCCAGGCCGACATCGGCGCCGGTACCGGTCATTCGGGCTTCCCGATGGTGATCCGCCCCAGCTTCACGCTGGGCGGCACCGGCGGCGGCATCGCCTACAACCCGGAGGAGTTCGAGGAGATCTGCAAGCGCGGTCTGGACCTCTCGCCGACCAACGAACTGCTGATCGAGGAAAGCCTGATCGGCTGGAAGGAGTACGAGATGGAAGTCGTGCGCGACCGCGCCGACAACTGCATCATCGTCTGCTCGATCGAGAACCTGGACCCGATGGGCGTGCACACCGGCGATTCGATCACCGTGGCTCCCGCGCAGACCCTGACCGACAAGGAATACCAGCTGCTGCGCAACGCCTCGATCGCGATCCTGCGCGAGATCGGCGTGGACACCGGCGGCTCGAACGTGCAGTTCTCGATCAACCCCAAGGACGGCCGCATGGTCGTGATCGAGATGAATCCGCGCGTCTCGCGCTCCTCGGCGCTGGCTTCCAAGGCCACCGGCTTCCCGATCGCCAAGATCGCCGCCAAGCTGGCCGTCGGCTACACCTTGGACGAGTTGCGCAACGACATCACCGGTGGCGTGACCCCGGCGTCCTTCGAGCCCTCGATCGACTACGTGGTCACCAAGATTCCGCGCTTCGCCTTCGAGAAGTTCCCGATGGCCGACTCGCGCCTGACCACGCAGATGAAGTCGGTGGGCGAGGTGATGGCGATGGGGCGCAGCTTCCAGGAGTCGTTCCAGAAGGCGCTGCGCGGCCTGGAAACCGGCATCGACGGCCTGAGCGAGCGTTCGACCGACCGCGAGGAGATCGTGCAGGAGATCGGCGAGCCCGGCCCCGAGCGCATCTTGTTCGTGGCCGACGCCTTCCGCATCGGCATGAGCATGCAGGAAGTGTTCGAGGAAACGGCCATCGACCCCTGGTTCCTGGCCCAGATCGAGCAGATCGTGAAGATCGAGCTGTCGCTGGCCGGCCGCGAGCTGGCAACGCTGTCCACCGACGAGCTGCGCCTGCTGAAGAAGAAGGGCTTCTCGGACCGGCGTCTGGCCAAGCTGCTGGGCACCAACCAGCACGAGGTCCGCAAGGCCCGCCACGCCCAGGGCGTGCGCCCGGTCTACAAGCGCGTGGACACCTGCGCGGCCGAGTTCGCGACCCAGACGGCGTACATGTACTCCACCTACGACGAGGAGTGCGAGGCCGAGCCGACGACCAAGAAGAAGATCATGGTGCTGGGCGGCGGCCCGAACCGGATCGGCCAGGGCATCGAGTTCGACTACTGCTGCGTGCACGCGGCGCTGGCGATGCGCGAGGACGGCTACGAGACCATCATGGTCAACTGCAATCCCGAAACCGTCTCGACCGACTATGACACCAGCGACCGCCTCTACTTCGAGCCGGTGACCCTGGAAGACGTGCTCGAGATCGTCGAGAAGGAGCGTCCGGTCGGCGTGATCGTGCAGTACGGCGGCCAGACCCCGCTGAAGCTGGCGCTGGACCTGGAGGCCAACGGCGTGCCCATCATCGGCACCAGCCCGGACTCGATCGACATGGCCGAGGACCGCGAGCGCTTCCAGAAGCTGCTGCACGAGCTGGGTCTGAAGCAGCCGCCGAACCGCACCGCGCGCACCGAGGAGCAGGCCGTCGCCCTGGCCAACGAGATCGGCTATCCGCTGGTCGTGCGCCCCAGCTATGTGCTGGGCGGCCGCGCGATGGAGATCGTGCATGGCGACAAGGACCTGGAGCGCTATATGCGCGAAGCGGTGCGCGTCTCCGAGAAGTCGCCGGTGCTGCTGGACCGTTTCCTGGAGGATGCGGTCGAGGTCGATGCCGACTGCATCAGCGACGGCGAGTCGGTGATGATCGGCGGCATCATGGAGCATATCGAGGCGGCCGGCATCCACAGCGGCGACTCGGCCTGCTCGCTGCCGCCCTACACGCTGTCGGCCGAGCTGCAGGACGAACTGCGTCGCCAGACCGCGGCCATGGCCAAGGCCCTGAAGGTCGTGGGCCTGATGAATGTGCAGTTCGCGATCCAGGGCGATGTGACCGGCGGCCTGGACAAGGCCACCGTCTACGTGCTGGAAGTGAACCCGCGCGCCTCGCGCACCGTGCCCTTCGTCAGCAAGGCCACCGGCCAGCAACTGGCCAAGATCGCCGCGCGCTGCATGGCCGGCCAGAAGCTGTCCGCGCAGCAGGATCGCCTGGGCAAGGTGCCGGCCGAGGTCGTGCCGCCTTACTTCAGCGTCAAGGAAGCCGTCTTCCCCTTCAACAAGTTCCCCGGCGTCGACCCGATCCTGAGCCCCGAGATGCGCTCGACCGGCGAGGTGATGGGGGCGGCCCGCAGCTTCGGCGAGGCGATGCTGAAGAGCCAGCTGGGCGCCGGCTCGCGCCTGCCGCGCCAAGGCAAGGTGCTGATCACGGTGAAGAACAGCGACAAGGCGCGTGCCGTGGCAGTGGCGCGTGACCTCGTCGCGCTGGGCTTCGGCGTCGTGGCGACCAAGGGCACGGCGGCGGCCATCGCCGAGGCCGGCGTGCCGGTGACCGTGGTCAACAAGGTCAAGGACGGTCGCCCGCACATCGTGGACATGATCAAGGGCGGCGAGATCCAGCTGGTGTTCACGACCGTGGACGAGACCCGCACGGCCATTGCCGACAGCCGCCATATCCGCCAGGCGGCCCTGGCCAACCGGGTGACCTACTACACGACCATGGCCGGCTGCGAGGCTGCCGTGGAGGGCATGAAGCACCGGGACGGGCTATTGGTGCAATCCTTACAAGAGCTGCACGCCGAACTGAACTAAACTCCGCCTCGTAGATTCCGCCGCGGCTCGGATTGATCCGAGCGGCGGCGGATTCATTTTGTCTTGAAGGTTTGAGTGAGAACATGGCTACGATCCCCCTGACCAAGCGCGGTGCCGAGAAGCTGAAGGAAGAACTGCATCGACTGAAGACGGTCGAGCGCCACGCCGTGATCCACGCCATCGCCGAGGCTCGCGCCCAGGGTGACCTGTCGGAGAACGCCGAGTACGAGGCGGCCAAGGACAAGCAGGGCTTCATCGAGGGCCGCATCCTGGAGATCGAGGGCAAGCTGGCTGCGGCCCAGGTGATCGACCCGGCCGCGGTGGATGCCGGCGGCAAGGTGGTGTTCGGCACCACGGTGGACCTGGAGGAGGAGGCCAGCGGCGCCGAGGTGACCTACCAGATCGTCGGTGACGACGAGGCCGATCTGAAGCTGGGCCTGATCTCGATCAGTTCGCCAATCGCGCGCGCGCTGATCGGCAAGGAGGCCGGCGATGTGGCCGAGGTGCAGGCTCCCGGAGGCATCAAGCGTTACGAAATCGTCGAAGTCCGTTACGTTTGAACCACCCCCTACCGGCTGCGCCGGCCCCCTCAAGGGGGCGAGCCCGGTGGACCGGCGGAGCCGGATCCACGGGCTCCGCTGAGTTGGGCTGCTAGGAGCCTTCGATGATGTTCAGATTGCGCTCGATGCTGGCCGCCCTGTGGGGCGGCTTTCTGCTTTGTGTGGCCTTCGCGGCGGCGCCCAGCGCTTTCGCGGTGCTGGAGCGGGCCCAGGCCGGGGTGTTTGTCAACCGGCTGTTCGCGCTGGAGGCCAATACCAGCCTCGCCGCGGCACTGGTCCTGATGTTGATGGCCCGACGCCTGGCACGTGACCTGGGCGGCAAGGCCTTTTCGCTGGATTTCCTGCTGCCAGCCGGCGCGATGCTGTGCACCGTGGCGGGCTATCACGCGCTGCAGCCGATGATGGCGGCCGCGAAGGCGGGGCAGGGGAGCTTGTCGTTCGGCGCGCTGCACGCCATCTCGTTCGCCTTCTTCGGGCTCAAGATTCTGCTGGTGCTGGCGCTGGCCTGGCGCAGCACTGCCAACAGTCGTTGAGGGTCGCCAGGGCATTCCCAAGCAGGCGCCGCTGATCCGGGCTCTCTGCCGGTCGGCCGGCGTGCCCCCTTGAAGGGGGCGGCCGCAGGCCGTAGGGGGAGGGCTTTCAGTCTCGGGCGGACTTCTTGACGCTGGTCAGGCGCTTCTTGGCACGCTTGAGCTCGCCGCCCTGGGCGACACGCTGGTTGCCCAGCACATTGAGCTTCTTGATCTGCGGGCGGCCATTGCCGTTCTTCGAGAACTTGACGATCTTGACGACGCGCGGACCCGGACGGGCATCTTCGCGCTCGGCCTTTTCCTTCTCGGGGATGGGGCGCCACAGCACCAGCAGCTTGCCGATGTGCTGGATGGGGGCGGCGTCGAGCTGGTCGGCCAGGATCTGCAGCATGCCTTCGCGGCCGGCGCGGTCGTCGGAGAACACGCGCACCTTGATCAGGCCATGGGCCTTCAGGGCGGCGTCGATCTCCTTGGTGACGGCGGGGGTCAGGCCGTCGCCGCCTATCATCACCACGGGGTCCAGGTGATGGGCGTCGGAGCGTTTTTCCTTGCGCTGGGCAGGGGTCAGTTGAATAGCAGGCATGGCCGTATTATCGGTGCAAGATGAAAATTCAGACAAAAAGCAAGAAGGTCAACAAGGCTTGGCTGCATGGACACATCAACGATCCCTATGTAAAGCTGGCGCAGAAAGAAGGCTTTCGGGCCCGTGCGGCCTACAAGCTGAAGGAAATCGACGAGGAATTGAGGCTGATCCATCCGGGTCAGGTGGTCGTCGATCTGGGCGCCTCGCCGGGTGCCTGGAGCCAGTATCTGCGGCGCCGTTTCGCGCCCAAGGAGGCCGGTGTGGGCGGCGCGGCGGTCGGCGCGCTGAACGGCACCATCATCGCCTTGGATCTGCTGGATTTCGAGCCGATCGAGGGCGTGCAGTTCATCCAGGGGGACTTCCAGGAGGAGGCGGTGCTGCGGCAGCTGGAGGCTGCCCTGGCCGGCCGGCCGGTGGATCTTGTGGTTTCGGACATGGCCCCCAATCTTTCGGGCATCGAGGGCGTGGATGCCGCGCGCGTCGCCGGCCTGGTGGAACTGGCCATCGACTTCGCCCAGCAACACCTCAAGCCGGAAGGTGCCCTGGTGGCCAAGGTCTTTCACGGCAGCGGGTACAACCAGTTGCTCGATGCCTTCAAGAAGAGCTTCAAAAAGGTCAAGGCCATCAAGCCCAAGGCCTCGCGCGACCGCTCCTCCGAGACCTTTCTGGTCGGTATTGGTTTGAAGTAAGGGGCGCCAGCCCGGCAATCTCTATCGCCGAGCATGGGAAAGCCAATCGGTTGCCGGCCTTGACTGCAATAGAATCAACCCCATATGCCGTGCAAGGGCCGTCGTTGGTACGGTCCAGCTGAATGGAATCAAAGGAGTCGCGGTGAACAATCAGTGGTTCTCGAAAGTAGCTGTTTGGATGGTGATCGCCCTCGTGCTGTTCACCGTCTTCAAGCAGTTTGATCGGGGCGCGACTCAGGGCAACCAGATCGGTTACTCCGACTTCCTCGAGGAAGTCCGCGCCAAGCGTGTCAAGCAGGTCACGCTGCAGGAAGGCAATGGCGGGACCGAGATCATCGCCATCACCAATGACGACAAGCGTCTGCGCAGCACGGCCACCTATCTGGACCGCGGCCTGGTCGGCGACCTGATCAACAACGGCGTCAAGTTCGACGTCAAGCAGCGCGAGGAACCCTCGCTGCTGATGAGCCTGCTGGTCAGCTGGGGCCCGATGCTGCTGCTGATCGGTGTCTGGGTCTACTTCATGCGCCAGATGCAGGGCGGCGGCAAGGGCGGGGCGTTCAGCTTCGGCAAATCCAAGGCCCGCATGCTGGACGAGGCCAACAACTCGACCACCTTCGCCGATGTCGCCGGTTGCGACGAGGCCAAGGAAGAGGTCAAGGAACTGGTCGACTTCCTGAAGGACCCGCAGAAATTCCAGAAGCTGGGTGGCCGCATTCCGCGCGGCGTGCTGCTGGTCGGCCCTCCGGGCACCGGCAAGACCCTGCTGGCCAAGGCGATTGCCGGCGAAGCCAAGGTGCCGTTCTTCTCGATCTCGGGCTCCGACTTCGTCGAGATGTTCGTCGGCGTCGGCGCGGCCCGCGTGCGCGACATGTTCGAGCAGGCCAAGAAGAGCGCCCCCTGCATCATCTTCGTCGACGAAATCGACGCCGTCGGTCGCCATCGTGGCGCGGGCCTGGGCGGCGGCAATGACGAGCGCGAGCAGACGCTGAACCAGATGCTGGTCGAGATGGACGGCTTCGAGACCAATCTCGGCGTCATCGTGATGGCCGCGACCAACCGTCCGGACATCCTGGATCCTGCCCTGCTGCGTCCCGGCCGTTTCGACCGCCAGGTCTATGTGACCCTGCCGGACGTGCGTGGTCGCGAGCAGATTCTGAATGTGCATATGCGCAAGGTGCCGGTCGGCCAGGACATCCGCGCCGACATCCTGGCGCGCGGTACCCCGGGCTTCTCCGGTGCCGATCTGGCCAATCTGGTCAACGAGGCCGCCCTGTTCGCCGCGCGCCGCAGCGGCCGCGTGGTCGAGATGGTCGACTTCGAGAAGGCCAAGGACAAGATCATGATGGGCCCCGAGCGCAAGTCCATGGTCATGCCCGAGGAAGAGCGCAAGAACACCGCCTATCACGAGGCCGGCCATGCGCTCGTCGCGCGCCTGATGCCCAAGACCGATCCGGTCCACAAGGTCACGGTGATCCCGCGCGGCCGCGCCCTGGGCGTGACCATGCAGTTGCCGGAAGGCGACCGTTACAGCCTCGACAAGGAGCGCATGCTCTCGACCATCTCGGTGTTGTTCGGCGGCCGCATCGCCGAGGAAGTGTTCATGCACCAGATGACCACCGGCGCCAGCAATGACTTCGAGCGCGCCACCGCGATTGCTCGCGACATGGTGACCCGCTACGGCATGACCGACGAGTTGGGCCCGATGGTCTACGCCGAGAACGAGGGCGAAGTGTTCCTGGGCCGCTCGGTGACCAAGACCACCAGCATGTCCGAAGAGACCATGCGCAAGGTCGACGAGGTGATCCGTCGCATCATCGACGAGCAATACGGCATTGCCCGCAAGCTGATCGAGGACAACCAGGACAAGATGCACGCGATGGCGACCGCCCTGCTGGAATGGGAAACCATCGACACGGAACAGATCGACGACATCATGGCCGGCAAGCCGCCGCGTCCGCCCAAGGACTGGACACCGCCTTCCGGCGGCAGGCCGGACGGTGGTGGCACGCCGGCGGTCAGCGCCGACGGCGCACCTGCCGCGGCCTGATCCTCTCGCCTTCGCGACGGGGCCTGTCTGGCAAGGACGGGCCCCGTTTTCGTTTTGCTTTCCTTGAGCCGCCGAGATGTATTGGCAGACCACCCGCTTCGCGATCGATCTGAGCCGCCCCCGGGTGATGGGCATCGTCAATGTCACGCCCGATTCCTTCTCGGAGGGCGGCCGGCATGGCGAGACGACGGCGGCGATCGACCATTGCGAGCGGCTGCTGGGTGAGGGCGTCGATATCCTGGACATTGGCGGCGAGTCGACGCGCCCGGGCTCGCAGACGGTCACGCCAGATACGGAATGGCTGCGCATTGCGCCGGTGCTGCGGGCCGCGCTGAGCATGGGCGTGCCGGTCTCGGTGGACACGCGCCGAGTCGATGTGATGCGCCGGGCGCTGGACCTCGGTGCCGACATCATCAACGACGTGCAGGCGCTCAGCGCATCGGGCGCGCTGGAGTTGCTGGCGGCCCAGCCCTATGCCGGCATTTGCCTGATGCACATGCGCGGCGAGCCGGACACGATGCAGGGCCTGACCGACTATGGCGATCTGGTCGGTGAGGTCAGCGCCCATCTGGCTGCGCGCGCCGATGCCGCCCGCGCGGCCGGCATTGCGGCCACGCGCATCACGCTGGATCCCGGCTATGGCTTTGCCAAGACCGCCGAGCAGAACTGGGAGCTGCTGCGCCACCAGCGCAAACTGCTGGCGCTGGGCTATCCGCTGCTGGTCGGCTGGTCGCGCAAGCGCACCCTGGGCGACCTGACCGGCCGCGCGGTGGACGAACGCCTGGCCGCCAGCCTGGCGGCGGCGCTGGCGGCCGTAGCACATGGTGCGCGCGTGCTGCGTGTGCATGATGTCGCGGCAACGGTGGACGCGCTGAAGGTCTGGGCCGCGGCCGGCGGCCCCGGCGTAGCGGACAATAGCGGGCATTAGATAAACATCAGGAGGCTGCTCGCGATGAGCCGTACCTATTTCGGAACCGACGGTATCCGCGGCACCGTCGGCCAGGCGCCGATCACGCCGGACTTCATGCTGCGCCTGGGCCATGCGGTCGGGCGCGTGCTGCGCAAGGAGATGGACCGCCCCAGCGTGCTGATCGGCAAGGACACGCGCATCTCCGGCTACATGCTCGAGTCCTCGCTGGAGGCGGGCTTTGCGTCGGCGGGCGTCGACGTGCGACTGACCGGCCCGCTGCCTACCCCCGGGGTGGCCTATCTGACCCGTGCGCTGCGCCAGCAGCTGGGTGTCGTGATAAGCGCCTCGCACAACCCCTTCGCCGACAACGGCATCAAGTTCTTCTCGTCCAAGGGCGAGAAGCTGTCCGATGCCTGGGAGCTGGCGGTGGAGCAGGCCCTGGCCGACGAGCCTTCTTGGGTGGACTCGGCCAGCCTCGGGCGGGCGCGCCGCATCGAGGATGCACGTGGTCGCTATATCGAGTTCTGCAAGAACAGCTTTGGCTCCGACCTCACCCTGCGCGGACTGAAGATCGTCGTCGATGCCGCCCATGGAGCGGCCTACAACGTGGCGCCGGACGTGTTCCACGAACTGGGAGCCGAGGTGGTGGCCATCGGCTGCAGCCCTGACGGTTTCAACATCAACGCCGGTTTTGGTGCCACCGCACCGGCTGCGCTGATCCAGGCCGTCAAGGATCATGGTGCGCATTACGGCGTGGCGCTGGATGGCGATGCCGACCGGCTGCAGCTGGTCGACGCCCAGGGGCGCCTCTACAACGGCGACGAGCTGCTCTATGTGATGGTGGCCGACCGCCTGACTCAGGGGCAGCGCGTGCCCGGCGCCGTCGGCACCTTGATGACCAATATGGCGGTGGAACTGGCCCTGAAGGCGCGCGATGTGGACTTCGTGCGCGCCAAGGTGGGCGACCGCTATGTGCTGGAGGAACTGGCCGCACGCGGCTGGCAGCTGGGTGGCGAGGGCTCGGGCCATCTGCTGGCGCTGGACAAGCACACCACCGGCGACGGCATTGTCAGCGCCCTGCTGGTGCTGCAGGCGGTCTGCCGCACCGGCAAGAGCCTGGCCGAGTTGCTGGCCGGCGTGGACCTGTTCCCGCAGACCCTGATCAATGTGCGTCTGCAGCCTGGGCAGGACTGGAAGGGCAATGCCCGCCTGGCGCGGGAGCAGGCCGAAGTGACGGCCGATCTGGGTGCCAAGGGCCGGGTGCTGATCCGAGCCTCCGGCACCGAGCCGCTGCTGCGCGTGATGGTGGAAGCCAGCGACGCCGGCTTGGCCCAGCAATGCGCCCAGCGCCTGGTGGACGCCGTCAAGGCCTGAGCCTCGCCGGTCCCCAAAAGACAAAGCCACCGCGGCTCGCGCCCGGTGGCTTTTTACTGTGGTTCGAGCTTTACTTCTTCGGGGGCATCAGCACGCGGTCGATCACATGGGCCACGCCATTGGTGGCCGTGATGTCGGCCTGCTGCACCATGGCGTCTTCCACGGTGACGAAACTGCCGGCCTTGGCCAGGGCCACGTCGCCGCCCTGCAGGGTCTTGGCATTGCCGTTCTTCAGTTCGGTGCTGGCCAGCTTGCCGGCCACCACGATGTGGTAGCTCAGCATGGCCTTCAGCTGGGCGGGATCCTTGGCCAGCGCGTCCATGGTCTTGGCCGGCACGGCCTTGAAAGCCTCGTCGCTGGGGGCGAACACGGTCAGCGGGCCGGCGGCGCGCAGGCTGTCCTTCAGGCCCGCCTGTTCGACCAGGCGGTTGAAGGTGCTGAGCTGCGGGTCGCGGCCCAGGGTGTCGGCCAGCGGAGCCGGGGCGGGCGTGCTGGCGCAGGCCACGAGGCCCAGGGCCACGGCGGCCAGGGCCAGGAATTGCGAGGGTTTGTTCATGGGTTTGTGGTCTCCGGTCGGGTGGGCGGGGGCCCTGGGCGGCGACTCTAGGCGGGGTACATGACAACTCCATGAATCGAATGTGACAATTCTGGTGGGATCGGATCCTGGCGCCAATTCAGTCACGGGCCTGTCATATTGGCTTCATAGGATGACGGTCATCGTCAACCAAGCACTTCGATAGGGCTGCTATGAATTTCATGCAACTGAGCAAGGGTTTTGTCTTTGCGGCCGGCGTGGCCGTCGCGCCGCTGGCCCTGGCACAGGACGTGACCGGTGCCGGCGCCTCTTTCCCCGCGCCGGTCTACGCCAAGTGGGCCGATGCCTACAACAAGGCCACCGGTGCCCGCATCAACTATCAGTCGGTCGGTTCCGGCGCCGGCATCCGTCAGATCAAGGCCAAGACGGTGGACTTTGGCGCCTCGGATGCGCCGCTGAAGGATGACGAGCTGGCCAAGGACGGCATGATCCAGTTCCCCACCGTGATCGGCGGCGTGGTGCCGGTGGTCAATATCAAGGGCATCACCCCGGGGCAGATCAAGATGACCGGCCAGGTGCTGGGCGACATCTACCTGGGCAAGATCACCAAGTGGAACGACGCGGCCGTGACGGCGCTGAATCCCGGCGTGCCGCTGCCGGACGCCGCGATCGCCGTGGTGCGCCGCGCCGACGGTTCGGGCACCAGCTTCCTGTTCACCAACTACCTCTCCAAGGTCAACGCCGAGTGGAAGAGCAAGGTGGGCGAGGGCACGGCCGTCAACTGGCCGACCGGCGCGGGTGGCAAGGGCAATGAAGGCGTGTCGGCCTTCGTGACCCGTCTGCCGAACTCGATCGGCTACGTCGAGTACGCCTATGCCAAGCAGAACAAGATGTCCCATGTGCAGATGAAGAACCAGGCCGGTGCCTTCGTCAACCCCGACGACAGCGCCTTCAAGGCCGCCGCCGCCGGTGCCGAGTGGAACAAGAGCTTCTATCAGGTGCTGACCGAGCAGCCTGGCAAGGACAGCTGGCCCATCACCGGTGCCACCTTCATCCTGATGCACAAGAACCAGGAAAAGCCCGCCAGCGCAGTGGCCACCCTGAAGTTCTTCGACTGGGCCTATGCCACCGGCGACAAGATGGCCGATGATCTGGACTATGTGCCGCTGCCGACCGCGGTCAAGGACCTGATCCGCAAGCAGTGGGCCGACAATCTGAAGGACGGCGCAGGCAAGGCCATCGCCTACAAGTAAACCTCTCTGGGTTGACCGCTGCTCGAAATTCGGCAGCCCGGCAGTCTGATTCAGCCTGCCGGGCTGTTGTCGAATCTAGCCACCCCACTCGCACGACCCGTAAGGAGCCTCCGTGGCCGCCATACTTCCCGCCAACAGCTACGAACCGGACCGCCCGCTGGAGCGCGTCCAACCCCAGGGCGGCCCGCCTGCGCGCCGCAAGGTCGCCCCTTGGGCCGATGCTGTGTTCTCTTTCCTGGCCCATGGCGCGGCCTGGCTGACTTTGGCCCTGCTGGCCGGCATCATCGTCTCGCTGCTGATTGGCGCGGCGCCGGCCATCAAGCATTTCGGCCTGTCCTTCCTGTGGACCAGCGACTGGGATCCGGTGCAGGAGAAGTTCGGCGGCCTGGTGATGATCTACGGCACGCTGATGACTTCCTTCATCGCGCTGCTGATTGCGGTGCCGGTGAGCTTCGGCATCGCGTTGTTTCTGACCGAACTGTCGCCCAACTGGCTGAAGCGGCCGCTGGGCATCGCGGTGGAACTGCTGGCCGCCGTGCCCTCGATCGTCTACGGCATGTGGGGCCTGCTGGTGTTCGGCCCCATCCTCGCCACCTTCGTGCAGCAGCCGCTGCAGAGCCTGCTGTCGGGCGTGCCCTTCCTGGGTGCCCTGGTGTCGGGGCCGCCGGTGGGCATCGGCATCCTGTCGGCCGGCATCATCCTGGCCATCATGATCATCCCCTTCATCGCCTCGGTGATGCGTGACGTGTTCGAGGTCACGCCGCCGATGCTGAAGGAATCGGCCTATGGCCTGGGTTCCACTACCTGGGAGGTGGTCTGGAAGGTGGTGCTGCCCTACACCAAGACCGGCGTGGTCGGCGGCGTGATGCTGGGCCTGGGGCGCGCCCTGGGCGAGACCATGGCGGTCACCTTCGTGATCGGCAATATGAACCAGCTGAACTCGCTGTCGGTGTTCGAGGCTGCGAACAGCATCACCTCGGCGCTGGCCAATGAGTTCGCCGAGGCCGGCGAGGGCCTGCACCAGGCCTCGCTGATCTATCTGGGCCTGGTGCTGTTCTTCATCACCTTCGTGGTGCTGTCCTGCTCCAAGCTGCTGCTCAACAAGCTCAAGAAGAACGAGGGAGCGCGTTCATGAATATCTCCGTGATGGATGCCAAGCGCGCGGCCATGCATGCCAAGCGCAAGCGGGTCAACACGGTGGCCCTGGCCCTGTCGCTGGCGGCCATGGCCTTCGGCGTGTTCTGGCTGCTGTGGATCCTGTTCGAGACGGTGCGATTGGGCGTCGATGGTCTGGCCCTGACCACTTTCACCGAGATGACGCCGCCGCCGCAGGCCGAGACCGGCGGTCTGGCCAATGCGATCTTCGGCTCGGCCGTGATGGTCGGGCTGGCCACCTTCATCGGCACGCCGGTGGGCGTGCTGGCCGGCGTCTACTTGGCGGAGTATGGCCAGAAGGGCTGGCTGGGCAGCACGGTGCGCTTCATCAACGACATCCTGCTGTCGGCACCGTCCATCGTCGTCGGCCTGTTCATCTATGCGGTCGTGGTGGCCAAGATGAAGAGCTTCTCGGGCTTCGCCGGCATCCTGGCCTTGGCACTGATCGTGATCCCGGTGGTGATCCGCACCACCGAGAACATGCTGAGCCTGATCCCGAACGCGCTGCGCGAGGCGGCCTATGCCCTGGGTACGCCGAAGTGGAAGGTAATCCTGTCGGTGACCCTGAAGTCGGCGCGCGCCGGTGTGCTGACCGGCATCCTGCTGGCCCTGGCACGCATCTCGGGCGAGACCGCGCCGCTGCTGTTCACGGCATTGTCCAATCAGTTCTGGACCGCCAATCTCGGCGAGCCGATGGCCAGCCTGCCGGTCACGATCTTCAAATTCGCGATGAGCCCCTACGAGAACTGGCAGAAGCTGGCCTGGGCGGGCGTCTTCATCATCACCATCGGCGTGCTGCTGCTGAACATCCTGGCGCGCGTGCTGTTCA
Organism: Roseateles sp. GW821-FHT09B06; assembly: GCF_059418245.1. NCBI lineage: Bacteria > Pseudomonadati > Pseudomonadota > Betaproteobacteria > Burkholderiales > Sphaerotilaceae > Roseateles > Roseateles sp. GW821-FHT09B06. The sequence continues at coordinate 172,614 of NZ_JBWKPM010000004.1, forward strand.
AGAACAAGCATTAAGAGAAAAGGGATCCACCATGGACGCCAAGGTCGACATGCCCGTCACCGAAAAAGCCAAGCTCTCGGTGCGCAATCTGAACTTCTATTACGGCAATTTCCACGCGCTCAAGAACATCAACCTGGACATTCCGGAAAACAAGGTCACGGCCTTCATCGGCCCCTCGGGCTGCGGCAAATCCACCCTGCTGCGCACCTTGAACCGCATGTTCGAGCTCTACCCCGAGCAGCGTGCCGAAGGGCAAATCCTGCTCGACAGCTCGGACATCCTGACCAGCCGCGAGGATGTCTCGCTGATCCGCGCCAAGATCGGCATGGTGTTCCAGAAGCCGACCCCGTTCCCGATGTCGATCTACGACAACATCGCCTTTGGCGTGCGCCTGTTCGAGACCCTGCCGCGGGTCGAGATGGACGAGCGCGTCGAATGGGCGCTGAAGAAGGCGGCGCTGTGGACCGAGGTCAAGGACAAGCTGAACCAGAGCGGTTCCGGCCTCTCCGGCGGTCAGCAGCAGCGCCTGTGCATCGCGCGCGGTATCGCGATCAAGCCAGAGGTCCTGCTGCTCGACGAGCCCTGCTCGGCACTGGATCCGATCTCCACCGGCAAGATCGAGGAGCTGATCCATGAGCTCAAGAGCGAGTACACGGTGGCCATCGTGACCCACAACATGCAGCAGGCCGCGCGCTGCTCGGATTACACGGCCTATATGTACCTGGGGGACCTGATCGAGTTCGGCCCGACGGCCGAGCTGTTCATGAAGCCCAAGCGCAAGGACACGGAAGACTACATCACGGGCCGCTTCGGCTGAGCCCAGGGAGACGACATATGAGCGACAAGCATCTCTCCACCCAGTTCGACGCCGAACTGAGCGGCATCTCCACCCGCGTGCTGGAAATGGGCGGCATGGTCGAGGCCCAGGTGGCCCAGGCCGTCGAGGCCCTGGTGCAGTTCAGCAGCGAACAGGCCAACACCGTGCTGCAGACCGAGGAGCGCGTCAATGCGATGGAGGTCGAGATCGACCGCGATCTGCACAGCATCATCGCGCGCCGCCAACCCACCGCGCGCGACCTGCGCCTGCTGATCGCCATCTCCAAGACCATCGCCAACCTGGAGCGCGTCGGCGACGAGGCCTCGCGCGTGGCGCGTACCGTGCAACGCCTGATCAATGCGGGCGTGTCCAGCCGGCTGCGTCTGCCGATGTCCGATCTCAGCTTCGAGGCCGATCTGGCCGTGGCCCAGCTGCGCAAGGCGCTGGACGCCTTCGCCCGCCTGGACGTGGAGCGGGCCCTGGAGGTGCTGAAGCAGGACGACGCGATCGACAAGGAGTTCGATGGCCTGCTGCGCAAGCTGATCACCTACATGATGGAAGACCCGCGCACCATCTCCTCGTCGATCGACCTGGTGTTCGTCGCCAAGGCGATCGAGCGGGTGGGCGACCATGCGAAGAACCTGGCCGAGGCCATCATCTATGTGGTCAAGGGGACGGACGTGCGCCACAACACGCCCGAAGCCGTCGAGACCATGGTGCGCTGATGCTGCCCCCTGGCCGATGGGCACATCGGCCGATCCCTCCGAAGGGATCGATGGCCGCGGCTCCAGGCTCGCGTGCGCGAGCTGGTCGACCCGGGTGCCAACCGCGTCTTGCGGTCGGCAGGGGTCGGCTAGGGAGCGGCCCAGCGCTTGACAGACTCCACAGGAGCAAAGAATGAGTCGAATTCTCGTGGTGGAAGACGAATCGGCAATCGCCGAACTGATCTCCATCAATCTGCGTCACGCCGGCTTCGAAGTGACCCTGGCCAACACGGCCGATCAGGCCCAGCTGGAGGTGGATCGCGTGTTGCCCGACCTGGTGGTGCTGGACTGGATGCTGCCCGGCCAATCCGGCCTGGCGCTGGCGCGTCAGTGGCGCGGCGCGGCCCGCACCAAGGAACTGCCCATCATCATGCTGACCGCCCGCGCCGAGGAGGGCGACAAGGTCTCCGGCCTGGATGCCGGCGCCGACGACTACCTGACCAAGCCCTTCTCGACCAACGAACTGCTGGCCCGCATCCGCGCGGTGCTGCGCCGCAAGGCGCCCGAGGCGCTGGATTCGGTGGTGGAGGTCGGTGGCCTGAGCCTGGATCCGGGCACGCGCCGGGTCAGCCGCGAGGGCGTGGAGGTCAAGCTGGGTCCGACCGAGTTCCGCCTGCTGCATTTCTTCATGACGCATCCCGAGCGCGTGCACAGCCGCTCGCAGCTGCTGGACCGCGTCTGGGGCGATCATGTCTTCATCGAGGAGCGCACGGTGGACGTGCATGTCAAGCGCCTGCGCGAGGCACTGGAGCGCGTGCAATGCGCGCGCATGATCGAGACCGTGCGCGGAGCCGGCTACCGGCTGACGCAGCAGGCCAGCGCCCTGTCGGCCTGAGGTACTGAACCGCGTGGCTGAATCGCTGAACTGGCTGGTGCCGCGCCTCGTGATCGCCGCGCTGGCGGTGGCGCTGGGCACCTTCGTGGGCAACTGGGCCGGCGGCTGGTCCAGCCTGCCGCTGCTGGGCGAACTGCTGGGGGCCGCCAGCGGCGTCGGCGCCCTGGTGTTGCTGGATGCGGTGCGCGGTCACCGGCTGATTCAGTGGCTGCGTGGCAACCAGCAGGGCGGCGCACCGCGCGATACCGGCCTGTGGGGCGAGCTGGGCTACCGCATCGAGCGCACGATCCGCGAGCGCGACCGGGCGCTGAGCCGCGAGCAGGGGCAGCTGCAGCAGTTCCTGTCGGCCATCGAGGCCTCGCCCAACGGCGTGCTGATGCTGGACGCGCAGGACCAGATCGTCTGGTGCAACCGCGTCGCCGGCGACCATTTCTCGCTGGACCCGATCCGCGACCTGCGCCAGCGCATCACCAATCTGGTCCGCTTCCCGGCCTTCGTGGCCTATCTGCAGGCGGGCCAGTACACCGAACCGCTGACGCTGGCGAATGCGCGCGGGCGCGCCACGCTGTCGGTGCTGGTGCGTGCCTACGGCGATGGCATGCGCCTGGTGCTGAGCCTGGACGTCACCGAGCGTGAACGCGCCGAGGCCATGCGGCGCGACTTCGTCGCCAATGTCTCGCACGAGATCCGCACCCCGCTGACCGTGCTGACCGGCTTCATCGAGACCATGAGCAGCCTGCCGTTGACCGAGGTCGAGCGCAAGCGTGTGCTGCAGCTGATGGACCAGCAGACCCAGCGCATGCTGGGCCTGGTCTCGGACCTGCTGACCCTGGCCACCCTGGAGGGCAGTCCGCGGCCGGCGCCGGACCGCTGGGTGGCGCTGGATGCGCTGCTGCTGCGCATCGCCTCGGACGCGCAGGCGCTTTCCAATGGCCGGCACCAGATCCGCGTGCAGCAGGACACCCAGATCGAGCTGGCCGGCGTCGAATCGGAGTTGCTCAGTGCCGTGGCCAATCTGGTCACCAATGCCGTGCGTTACACGCCGGAGGGCGGCGAGATCGAGGTGGCGTGGCGCCTGCTCGGTGATGGTGGCGGCGAGCTGAGCGTCAGCGACACCGGCCCGGGCATCGCGCGCGAGCATCTGCCGCGCCTGACCGAGCGTTTCTATCGCGTCGACGGCAGTCGCTCGCGCGAGACCGGTGGCACCGGCCTCGGCCTGTCCATCGTCAAGCATGTGGTGCAGCGCCACGGCGGCGAGCTGCAGATCCAGAGCGAGCTCGGCAAGGGTTCGAAATTCCGCCTGCTGCTGCCGGCCGTGCGCGTGCGCGGCCGCAACGGCGAGGTCGAGGTGGGCGTCGAGGCGGCGATGCCGGCAAGCGGCCGCTGAAATGCGCCGGCTGGCAGCTGAGAGCTGACCCCGCTCAGCCCGGGCGGCGCAGCACCAGGTAATGCTGGGCGCGGTCGGTGGGGCGCCGTGCGATGCCGGCCAATTGCCAGCCCGTCGGCACCACCGGCAGGGCCTGCACCTCGCCGCTCAGCAGCGCGTAGGGGCAGCTGGTCTGCTGCAAGCTCTTGCGGCCCTCGACCTTCCAGCCGCCCTGGAACTCCAGCGCCGCCAGCAGCGACAAGGGCTGGTCCGGCGCGGCCAGGCAGGCCACGTCGCGCGGCACATGGGTGCTCAGGCGTTCCACCAGCGGACGGTTGCTGCGCGCGTAGTCCAGCACCGGCAGCCACAGGGTCAGGCCCAGCAGCCAGACCAGGGCCACGCCGCCGGCCGGCAGCACGAGGCTCTTCCACAGCGCGTGCTGATGGCGAGCGGTGCGCCAGCGCACCAGGAACAGCCAAGCGAGCGTGCCGGCCAAGGCCATCGCCAGCGCCAGCGGATGGAAGCTCGGTTCGAAGCCCTGCGCCAGCTTGCGCACATTGGCCAGTGCCTTGGCGGGCCAGCCCAGCTGCATGGCCGCGTAATAGACCCAGATGAAGAGCGCGCCGGCGCTGAAGAAGAACACCGAGAACCAGTCCATCGCCGCGGCCACGCCGCGCCTGAGGGTCGGCAGGGCGAAGCTGGCCAGCACCGCCAGCGCGGGCAGGGTCAACAGCAGGGCGCGGTCGGAGGCATTCATCAGCAGGCAGGTCAGCAGGGGCACGATCACGACCAGCAGCGGCACGCTGACATGGCGATGCTGCCAATGCCGGCGCCAGCGCCACAAGGTCCACAGCGCCATCGGCCAGGCCGGCCAGCAGAACCAGGCCAGCAGGCTGAAGACGCGCAGCGGTTCCTGCACATAGCCGTCGAAGCCGATGCGCCAGGCCCAGCCCTTGAAGGCCCAGGCGCTCAGGGCGCTCAGCACGGTGGCGGCCAGGACCCAGGGCAGGAGCTTGCGCACCTGCTCGAAAGTCGACTGCCGGCACAGCAGGGCGCCGCCCAGCCCCAGGGCCAGCGCCACCGCCGGCGCTCCGCTGGCCGACAGCACCGGCAGGGCCAGCAGGGTGGCGAACCGTGCCTTCGCGCCGCGGTAGGGCGCAGCGGCCAGGCCGTAGAGGAACAGCGCGCAGGCCAGCAGCTGCATCAGCTCCGGCGTGGTTTCATGGCCCAGCAGCAGCAGGCCCAGCGAGGCCACCAGGGCCAGCACGGCGCCATCGGCCAGGGCGCGGGCATAGTCGATCGCATGGGCCTCGCCGCCGAAGGCGAAGGCCACCGGCTGGGCCGCATCGGTGCGGGCCAGGTGGAAGCAGCTGTACCAGACCAGCAGCAGTACGCCCGCCAGCGCCAGACCGAAGGGCAAGCGCGCCGCCAGCGCGGGATCCAGGAAGGGCAGGGCCTTGATCGCCAGCGCCCCCACCCAGTAGGGCAGCAGGCCGCCCTCGGCCGCCACGTCGGCGATGGCCGGCTGCCACCAGGGCGCATGACCTTGGGCGATGCTGGCCATGAAGCCGAAGGCGCTCAGATCGGCGTTGCGCCAGGGATCACGGCCGAACAGGCCGGGCAGCACATAGGCGGCGCAGAACAGCAGCAAGGCCAGACGCGGCAACGCTTGGGCGCTGCGCTCGGGCACGATGGCGGGATTGGGCAGATTCACGCGGATGTCTTTGTTCTTGGTTCTGCTGGTTCGCGATCATGCCGCAGGGCGCATTAAAAAAGGCAGCCGAGGCTGCCTTTGTCGATCGCTTTGCGCTTCTTCTTACTTCTTGACGCCGCCGAGACGGGCGAACTTGTTGCGGAACTTCTCGACACGGCCGCCGAGGTTGTCCACGCTCTTCTGCGTACCGGTGTAGAAGGGATGCGACTCGCTGGTGGTTTCCAGCTTCACCAGCGGCATGGTCTTGCCGTCGATTTCGATGCTTTCCTTGGTCTGGACGGTCGAACGCGTCACGAACTGGAAGCCGTTGGACTGGTCCACGAACACGACGTCGCGGTAGTTTGGGTGAATGCCATCTTTCATGGAAACCTCTCGCCTGTGGAGTTCAATGCCGGGAGCCACGCGCGCACCATGCGCGCGCACTTTCTGGCGGCGGAAAAACGCGAAGTATAACCTGAAACGACAACGCCGCCCGGGGGGCGGCGTGCGGAAGTCTCGTGGAATCGGGCTGTCTCAGCCGCCGCGACGCATCATGTCGAAGAAGTCGTGGTTGTTCTTGGAGGCCTTCATCTTGTCGAGGATGAACTCCATCGCCTCGATCTCGTCCATGTTGTAGAGCAGCTTGCGCAGGATCCAGCTCTTTTGCAGGATCTCGGGCTTGAGCAGCAGCTCCTCGCGGCGGGTGCCGGACTTGTTGATCAGGATCGAGGGGTAGACGCGCTTTTCGGCCATGCGGCGATCCAGATGGATTTCGCAGTTGCCGGTGCCCTTGAACTCCTCGTAGATCACCTCGTCCATGCGGCTGCCGGTGTCGATCAGCGCGGTGCCGATGATGGTCAGCGAGCCGCCTTCCTCGACATTGCGAGCCGCGCCGAAGAAGCGCTTGGGGCGCTGCAGCGCATTGGCGTCGACGCCGCCGGTCAGCACCTTGCCGGAGCTGGGCAGCACGTTGTTGTAGGCGCGGGCCAGGCGGGTGATCGAGTCCAGCAGGATCACCACGTCCTTCTTCAGCTCCACCAGGCGCTTGGCGCGCTCGATCACCATCTCGGCCACCTGCACATGGCGCGCGGCCGGCTCGTCGAAGGTCGAGCTGATGACCTCGCCGCGCACGGTGCGCAGCATCTCGGTCACTTCCTCGGGACGCTCGTCCACCAGCAGCACGATCAGGTGCGCGTCCGGGTGATTGGCGGTGATGGCATGGGCCAACTGCTGCATCATCACCGTCTTGCCGGTCTTGGGCTGGGCGACGAGCAGGGCGCGCTGGCCTTTGCCGATCGGGGCGATCAGGTCGATGATGCGGCCGACGATGTTCTCGTCGCCCTTCATGTCGCGCTCGAGCTTGAACTGCTCCTTGGGGAACAAGGGCGTCAGGTTCTCGAACATGATCTTGTGCTTGCTCTCCTCGGGGGTGAGGCCGTTGACACGGTCCACCTTGACGAGCGCGAAGTAGCGCTCGCCATCCTTGGGCACGCGCACCTCGCCCTCGACCATGTCGCCGGTGTGCAGGTTGAAGCGGCGGATCTGGCTCGGCGACAGATAGATGTCGTCGGTCGAGGCCATATAGCTGGCCTCGGGCGAGCGCAGGAAGCCGAAGCCATCGGGCAGCACTTCCAGCACGCCGTCGCCGAAGACCTGCTCGCCGGCCTTGGCGCGCTTTTTCATGATCGCGAACATCAGCTCCTGCTTGCGCAGACGAGCGACGTTGTCGATCTCCAACTCCTCGCCCATCTTGATCAGGGCGGAGACGTGAAGCGCTTTCAGTTCGGAAAGATGCATGGGGTGGATACCCTCGGGTAGCGTCCAAGACCCTGCCAAGGGTCGGGAACCATCACTTCGGCGGCAAGCTGGCTACGCGTTCGGGGCACGGCTGCAATGCATCAGCTCGTGACCAGAGAACAAGACGGAAAACGCGGGAGCTTGGGCGCCGAGTCCATGCGCCGAAACCCTTGATTGGGCCGGGCATGTTGGCAATCTGCTGCTCGCGGTCTCGGGTGGGAACCCGAAGAGCCGCGAGCAGATGAGGGGGATTATAGGTTAGCGTCCAGGAAGGCCGTCAACTGGGCCTTGGAGAGCGCACCGACCTTGGTGGCGGCCAACTGGCCGCCCTTGAACAGCATCAGCGTGGGGATGCCGCGGATGCCGAACTTGGCCGGCACTTCGCGGTTCTCGTCCACATTCATCTTGGCGATCTGCAGCTTGTCCTGGTAGCTGCTCGACACCTCGTCCAGGATGGGGGCGATCATCTTGCAGGGGCCGCACCATTCGGCCCAGTAGTCGACCAGCACGGGCTTGTCGGCTTGGATCACGTCGGCTTCGAAAGACGAGTCGGAAATATGTTTGATCAGTTCGCTGCTCATAGCTTGTCCTTGGGCTGGCCGCAGTTCCATGATCCTTCATGGGTCGGCAACAGGGCACAATCATTCTGACACAAAGCCCTGCATCCCGAGGGAGAGGGGTCCTGAAGCCTCAGATCGGGCCAGACAAGAACATTCATAGTCCTGCAGAACCGGTGCACAGCATTCGCCAATTTCCTCTTGACAAGCGCCACGGCACGGCCGAATTCTGGCTGCGTCTGGCCGAAACCGCCCAGGCCTGGCTGGAGGCCGAGGGGCTGGCCGCGCGCGATGCCGTGTTGCTGCTGCCCTTCGCCCAGCACCTGGCGCCGGCGCGACGCGCCTGGATGCAGCTGCGTTCGCGCTGGCAGCCGCGCATCGAGACCACGCACAGCCTGGCCTCGGCCCTGGGCCCCAGCCCCTTGCCGCAGGCCCAGCAGATCAGCTTCGATGCCGCGATCGACGGGCTGGCCGCGCGCAGCCTGCTGCAGGGGCAGAGCTGGGCCCAGGCGCTGAAGGCCGGCGATCCGCGCGCCTTCGATCTGGCGGTGCAGCGCCTGGTGGAGGCCGCGCATGCTTTCGCGCGTGCCGCCGCGCAGCGCGCGCCGGCCGAGCGCGCGGCCTTCTGGACCGAGGGCCGCGAGGCCTTGGTGCTGCAGGCCGGCCCCGGCGGGACGGAGCGCGCGCTGGCCCTGGTGGCGCTGGAATGGGCCGCCTCCGACCCGCGCAGCCCGGCCACCGATGCGCTGTTCGAGTTGCGCCCCGATGCCTGGATCCATCTGCAATGCGGTGGGCCGGACCCGCTGGCCGAGAGCCTGCTGGCCCAGGCCGAGGCGCAAGGGCTGCGCTGTCTGCGCCTGTCGGCCGACCTGCCGCTGGACGAGGCCTTTGCCGTGAGCCCGCCGCCGGGCCGGCTGGAACAGGCGCTGTGCCAGGACTTCGAGGACCTGGCCCAGTGCAGCGCCGCGGCGGTGCTGGATCATCTGAACGCCGGCCGCGCGCCGGTGGCCCTGATCGCGCAGGACCGCGTGCTGCTGCGCCGCGTGCGGGCGCTGCTGGAGCGGCGCGGCATCGGCATGGCCGACGAGACCGGCTGGAACCTGGCCACCACGCCGCCGGCCGCCCAGCTGATGGCCCTGCTGCGGGCCTGCCGGCGCGAGGCCTCGCTGGACGAATGGCTGGCCTGGCTGAAGACCGGCCTGGCCGCGGCCTTGGGCGAGCGCGCCGGCAGCGGCGCGCTGACGCTGCTCGAGGCGCGCTGCCGCAGCCGCGGCTGGTCGCGGCCGCAGGCCCTGCGGGTGGACAGCCTGGCGCCCGCCAGCGCGCGCCTGTGGCGTTCGGCGCAGGAGGCGGTCGAGCCTCTGTTGCAGCATGGTGCGGCGCTGAGCCTGGCGGACTGGCTGGAGCGGCTGCGCGAGGTGCTGCTGCGGCGCCTGAATGTGCAGGCCCTGCTGGAGGAATTGCCGGCCGGCCCCGAGCTGCTGGACGCGCTGTGGCTGCGCCGCCAGCCCTGGCCCGATTCGGCGCACGAGGCGGTGCTGCAGCGTTCGATGCTGAGCCAGGCCGACTTCCTGGCCTGGGTCGATGCGACGCTGGAAGCGGCACAGTATGTGCCGCCACCGGCCGGGCCGGTGGAGGTGATGATCACGCCGCTGGCGCGCGCGATGCTGCGGCCCTTCGGTGCCATCGTGCTGCCGGGCGCCGACGCGGCCACGCTGGGGCCGGTGCCGGCCGGTCCGGCGCTGATCGGCGATGCGCTGGCGCGGCGTCTCGGACTGGCCACGCTGGAGGGCAAGCGCCAGGCCCTGGCCTGGCAGTTCGCCCAGGCCCTGCGCGCGCCGGCCCTGACCCTGCTGCGCTGCCGCAGCCAGGGCAGCGAGCCGCTGGCACCCAGCCCCTTGCTGGAGCGGCTGTCGCTGGCGCTGCAGGCGGGCGGTCATGGGCCCCTGGAAACCTGGCGGGACGCCCGCGTGCCGGAGCCCGTACCGGCACGGGCGAGCGCGCGTGCCGAGGCGCGGGCCGGCGGGCGCCTGCCGGCGGCGCTGAGTGCCAGCGCGGTCGATGCGTTGCGGCGCTGCCCCTACCAGTTCTTCGGCCGGGTGCTGCTGGGCCTGCGCGAGCAGGAGGAGCTGGAGGCCGAGGCCGACAAGCGCGACTACGGCACCTGGCTGCATGCCGTGCTGCACCAGTTCCATCAGGAGCGCCTGGCCCCCGACGAGGCCCTGCCCGACGAGGCGCGGCTGCAGCGCGCAGCGGCCGCGCAGATGCAGGCGCTGGGCCTGGCGCCGGCGGAGTTCCTGCCCTTCTCGGCCAGCTTTGCACGCTTCGTGCCGCGCTACCTGGGCTGGCTGCAGGAGCAGGAAGGGTCAGGCCTTGCCTATGCGGCCGGCGAACTGGCGCGCGAGGTGCGGCCCTGGGCTGGCCTCGACGACGTGTTGAGCGAGCTGCTGCTGCGCGGCCGGCTGGACCGGGTCGACCGGGGTGCCGAGGCGCGCGTGCTGATCGACTACAAGACCGGCAGCCTGAAGGGTCTGAAGGACAAGGTGGCCGAGCCGCTGGAGGACACGCAGCTGGCCGTCTATGCCGTGCTGATGCAGGGCGCCGAGGTTCCGGCCGGCCCGCCGGCCCTGGCCGCGCGATACCTGGCCCTGGACGATGCCAAGGGCATCGCGGCGGTCGAGCATCCCGAGGTGGCGCATAGCGCGGCCCTGCTGCTGGAGGGCCTGCGCGGCGATCTGCGCGCGCTGGCGGGGGGGGCGCCGCTGCCGGCCCTGGGCGAGGGTCTGGCCTGCGCCTATTGCGAGATGCGCGGCCTGTGCCGGCGCGACGATTGGGAGAGTGTGGCCCTATGAGCATCCTGACTCGGGCCGCCTACACGGTGGACGGCGCGCCGGTGGCGCGCGAGCGGTTCTATGAGCTGGCCTGCGACCCGCGGCGCAGCGTGGTGGTCGAGGCCTGCGCCGGCGCGGGCAAGACCTGGATGCTGGTGTCGCGCATCCTGCGCGCGCTGCTGGAAGGGGCGCAGCCGCAGGAGATCGTCGCGATCACCTTCACCCGCAAGGCCGCGGGCGAGATGCGCGAGCGCCTGTCCGAATGGCTGGACGAATTCGCCCATTGCGCGCCGCCGGCGCGGCGCGAAGCGCTGGTGCAGCGCGGCATGTCGGCCGCCGAGGCCGAGGCGCTGGAGCCGGCGCTGGCCGCCCTGCAGCAGCGCCTGCTGCAGGGCGGGCGCATGGTGGAGATCCGCACCTTCCACGCCTGGTTCTCGCAGTTGCTGCGTGCGGCGCCGCTGGAGCTGCTGGAGGCCGAAGGGATCGCCGCCGAGCTGCAGCTGCTGGAGGACGAGGCCGAGCTGATGCCGGAACTCTGGCAGCGCTTCCATGCCGCGGTGCTGGCCGATGCGGCCTTGCTCGCGGACTATCAGGATCTGGTGCTGAGCCAGGGCCGCAACAAGCTGCAGAGCTGGCTGGAATCGGCCTTCGCCAAGCGGGTCGAGATCCGCCTGGCCCAGGCGCAGGGCCGGCTGTTTCCCAGCGTGCCGGACGCCACCATCGATCCGCTGGCGGCCTTTGCCGCGCAGCGCGCCGAGCTGCAGGCCTTGGCGATCCAGCTGGGCCAGGCCAGGAACGCCACGCCCAAGAAGGCGGCGACCGCCGTCGAGCAGGCGCTGGCGCTGGACGACGAGGCCGCGTTCGAGGCCATCTGGGGCGCGCTGTTCACCGACAAGGGCACGCCGCGCAAGAATCTCGGCGAGGCGCCCGAGCTGCAGGCCGCCTGCGACGCGCTGGCCGCGATCAGGCAGGCGTCGGAGCAGCGCCGGGCGGCGCGCTGGCACCGCCAGATGTGCGGCCTGGCGCTGGTGCTGCTGGACGAGTTCGAGCGGCTCAAGCGCACGCGCGGCCTGGTCGACATGAACGATCTGGAGCGCGGCGCGCTGGCCCTGCTCTCCGATCCGGTGCTGGCCGGCTGGGTGCAGGAGCGGCTGGACAGCCAGATCCGGCATCTGCTGATCGACGAGTTCCAGGACACCAGCCCCTTGCAATGGCATGCGCTGCATGCCTGGCTGGCCGGCTATGTGGGTGCGGGCGGGGGGCAGAGCGGCCAGCGGCCGCCGGCGGTCTTTATCGTCGGCGACCCCAAGCAGAGCATCTACCGCTTCCGCCGCGCCGAGCCGCGCGTGTTCGCCGCCGCGCGCGATTTCGTGCGCCAGGGGCTGGACGGCGTGCTGCTGGCCTGCGACCACACGCGCCGCAACGCGCCGCCGGTGCTGGCGGCCGTCAATGCGGTGTTCGACATGGCCAGCCGCGCGCAGGAGTATGCGGGCTTTCGTCCGCACACGACCGAGTCGTCCGGCGCCGCGTCCGCGCTGGAGGGCGTGTTCTTTATCGACGATGCCGTGGCGGGCACCGAGGAGGATGAGGTCGCCGAGGTCGATGAGCAAGCCGGCGAGGCCTGGCGCCCCAGCCTGACCGAGGCCCGCCATGAACCTGAGCTGCACCGCCGCGCGGCCGAGGCCCGGCGCATTGCTGGCTGCATCGGCGCGCTGCTGGCCGAGGGGCAGATCTTGCCCGGCGAGATCTTCGTGCTGGCGCGCAAGCGCGAGGGCCTGCGCGTGCTGGCCCAGGTGCTGAAGGCTCAAGGGCTGCCCCATGTGGCGCCGGAGGACCAGCTGTTGCTGGAGGCGCCGGACGTGCGCGACCTGCTGGCCCTGCTGGACGTGCTGGCCTCGCCCGGCCACAACCTCTCGCTGGCCCATGCGCTGCGCAGCCCGCTGTTCGGCGCCGACGAGACCGATCTGCTGCTGCTGGCCGAGCGCTCGGGCAGCGCCGAGTGGCTGGGCATGCCGCGGCCCGAGGAGCGCTGGTCCTGGTGGGCCGCGCTGATGGAAGCGCAAGACCTGTCCCCGGCGCTGGCGCGCGCCCGCGAACTGCTGGTGCGCTGGGCGCGGCTGGCCCTGGAGCGCAGCCCGCATGACCTGCTGGATGCGATCGTGCACGAGGGTGAGCTGATGGTCCGGCTGGCGGCCGCGGTGCCGGCCAGCGAGCGGCACTCGCGTCTGCATGCGGTCGATGCGTTGCTGGCCCTGGCGCTGGATCTGGACGGCGGGCGCTATGCGGGGCTCTACGGCTTCGTGCGCGCCTTGAAGAGCCGCGCGCTCAATCTGACGGCCCCGGCCGAGGCCGAGGCGGTGCAGCTGCTGACCGTGCATGGCGCCAAGGGGCTGGAGGCCAGGGTGGTGTTCCTGATGGACTGCGAGGCCGGCCCGGCACGGGCCGAGAGCAGCAGCCTGGCGATCGCCTGGCCGGTGCAGGAGGAGGCGCCGAGCACGGTGGCCTTCCTGGCCTCGGAAAGCCGGCCGCCGCCCTCGCTGCAGGCCCTGCTGGACGACGAGCGCGAGCAGCGCCAGCGCGAGGAGTTGAACGCGCTGTATGTGGCGATGACGCGGGCGCGCTCGCGCCTGGTCGTCAGCCGCACCGTCGCCAAGCGCCAGAGCGGCAGCGCCACCTGGTGGCAGCGCCTGCAGCCGCTGGCCACGGGCCTGACGGCGCCGGCCGCGCTGCCGCCCTTGGCACAGCAGGGGGACTTCGTGCTGCGCCAGCTGCCGCCGGCACCGCCGCGGCGCCTGGTGGAGGAGGCGGTCGCCGCGGTGGGGCAGGGCCCCGAGGTGGTCGACGACAGCGCGGCGCTGGGCGAGGCCCTGCACCGGGTGCTGGAATGGCACAGCGGCCCGCGCGGCGCGGCCCAGCCGCTCGAGCGCCTGCTGGCCGCGGCCAGCCAGATGTACGGGCTGGATGCCAAGCGCAGCGAGCGGCTGGAGCGCAGCGCCCGCGCCATCCTGGCTAGCGCCGAATGCGCCCCGTTCTTCGACGCCCCGGCGCTGCACTGGGCCGGCAACGAGGTGGCGGTGAACTGGCAGGGTCAGGACATGCGGCTCGACCGGTTGGTGTGCCAGAGGGCGCCCGAGGGGCCTGTCTGGTGGGTGCTGGACTACAAGCTCAACCCCGCGCCGCATACCAAACCGGAGTATCTGGAGCAGCTGCGCCGCTATCTGGCGGCGGTGCGGGAGATGCAGCCCGGCGAGATGGTGCGCACGGCCTTCATCACCGGCCAGGGGCGGCTGATCGACTGCACCGAACGTTTGTAGCCGGGTGAGTCGGGCGGAGGCAAAACCCAGGCTACAATGCACGGCTCAGTCGGGGCGTAGCGCAGCCTGGTAGCGCATCTGCTTTGGGAGCAGAGGGTCGCGAGTTCGAATCCCGCCGCCCCGACCAAGAAAAAAAGCGAGCCCGCCACAGCGAAAGCTGCGGCGGGCTTTTCTTTGAGAGGCCGGCCCAAGAGGCCATGCCCGACGAGACAAGCACAGGACCGACCCCATGGCCATTCAGCAACTCACCGACGAGCAGACCCGCAGCTGGACCCGCGCGCAAAAAGACGAGTGGTGGTTCAGGAACGTGTTCCGCGGCGACATGCCGCAGCTGACCCTGCGCTCGGCGCTGACCGGTTTCCTGCTGGGCGGCATCCTTGCCGCGACCGGCCTGTACATCTCGGCCAAGACCGGCATCACGATCGGCGTGGGCCTGACCTCGGTGATCATGGCCTTCGCGATCTTCCGCATCATCGCGAGCAGCGGACTGGCCTCTGACTACACGATCCTGGAGAACAACTGCACCCAGTCGATCGCCACGGCGGCCGGCTATGTGGTGTCGCCGCTGACCTCCTCGCTGGCGGCCTATATGCTGATCACCGAGCGCATCGTGCCCTGGTGGCAGATGATGATCTGGATGGTGGTGATCTCCATCCTCGGCGTGCTGGTGGCCTTTCCGATGAAGCGCCGCTTCATCAACGAGGACCAGCTGCCCTTCCCGGAAGGGCGCGCCAGCGGCGTGGTGCTGGATTCGCTGTACAGCGGCGCGGCCGGCGACGGCATGTTCAAGGCGCGCCTGCTGGGCGTCACGGCGCTGATCACCGGCACCTATCAGGCCCTGGTCAGCGACGGCTGGATGAAGCTGATCCAGTTCAAGCTGCTGCGCCTGGACCAGTGGGCCGGCATGAAGGAGCCCTGGGTCTTCCACGAGCGCTTCGATACCTATTACTACCAGGCCGCGGTGAAGGCCGAGCTGTGGATCCCCAAGATCCTGGGCACCGATTTCCGCGCGCTGGGTCTGCGCTTCACCTTGGATGCGGCGATGCTGGGCGTTGGCGGGCTGATGGGCATCGCCGTGGCCACCAGCTGCCTGCTGGGCGGTTTCATCAATTTCGTGATCCTGGCGCCGCTGATGATCCAGGCCGGCGACATCGTGCAGCGCGTGGCGCCCAACGGCGCGGTAGTGCCGATCTCGCGCGCTGAGATCGTCAACCAATGGTCGATGTGGTGGGGCGTGACCATGATGGTAGTCGGCTCCCTGGTCAGTCTCGCGGCCAAGCCCGAACTGTTCACCAGCACCTTCAAGTCCTTCTTCGGCCGCAAGAGCGGGCCGGCCGTCGCGGCCAAGGGGCCGGACCTGCTGGCGCATATCGAGGTGCCGCTGTGGGTGTCCTATGTGGGCGTGCCGGTGTTCAGCGTGCTGGGGGCCTGGGTGACGCACCATTTCTTCGGCGTCTCGATGGGCCTGGCCCTGGTGTCGCTGCCGCTGATCTTCGTGCTGACCGTGATCTGCACCAACTCGATGGCCCTGACCTCCTGGACACCGATCGGCTCGCTGTCCAAGATCACCCAGTTCACGATGGGCGCGATCGACCGCACGAATCCGGCCAGCAACCTGCTGCCCGCCGGCATGACGGCCGAGATCGCCTCCAACGCGGCCAACCTGCTGTCGGACATCAAGCCCGGCTATATGCTGGGCGGCAAGCCGCGCCACCAGGCCGTCGGCCATGTGATCGGCATCTTCGCCGGCGTGCTGGCCTGTGTGCCGCTCTATTTCCTGCTGTTCCTGCCGGCCGACGTCAACGGCCTGCGCAGCACCGCCACCATCCTGTCCGAGCAGTTCGCGATGCCCGCGGCACTGCAGTGGAAGGGCGTGGCCGAGCTGATCGCCAAGGGCTTGCAGGGCCTGCCGAACTCCGCGCTGATCGCGATGGCCGTGGCCGCGGTGGCGGCGGTGGCCATCGAGCTGGCGCGCGTGTTCACCAAGGGGCGTTTCCCGCTGTCGGCCGTGTCGATCGGCCTGGGCGTGGTGCTGCCGCCGGAAGCGGTGCTGGCCATGTTCGCCGGCGCGCTGCTGTTCTGGGTGATGGGGCTGCGCCACAAGAACAAGGCACCGGGCACGCTGGCGCGCCGCATCTGGGTGGAAGGCGCCGAGCCCGTCTGCGCCGGCCTGATCTCGGGCGCCGCGCTGATGGGCATCGGCAACGCCCTGGTCAATGTGCTGCTCTGATCCTCAGGCACAATTTCAAAGATCTGTTCATAACGTCTGCCCGTAGCTCAACTGGATAGAGCAGCTGCCTTCTAAGCAGCAGGTCGGGGGTTCGAGTCCCTCCGGGCAGGCCAAATCAGAGTCGCACAACGGCTCACCACCTCTCAAGCGTCTAGGTAAATCAAAGACCTAGGCGCTTTTTTTATTGCAGGACGGATCAGGAAGCCTCTTTACAACGCGGGGGAACAGGGGGGACATGTAGGGGAATAAATCGCCAATTCCCCCGCCGTGGGGGAACGCGCTCCGCCAAGAGGCTGTTTCCCATGCTCACCGACGCCGCCTGCCGTAACGCCAGTTGCCCCGCCGACAAGCCCCGGGCCAGGTTCGCCGACGCTGGGGCCTGTACCTGGAAGTGGCGGCCAGCGGCTCCAAGCGCTGGTTCGTAAAGTACCGGTTCGGCGGTAAGGAAAAGCGGCTGGCGCTGGGCAACTACCCGCTGGTGAGCCTCAAAGAGGCCAGGGACGGGCGCGACAAGGCCAAGAAGGCCCGCGGCGACGGGGAAGATCCGGTCCAGGCCCGCCGCGTGGCCAAGGTCCTGAGCTTGACCGCCAGCGCTCAGAACTTCGAGGTGGTCGCTCGAGAGTTCTTCGAGACGAAGAAGGGGGGATGGAGCCCTAAGTACGCCGCCCGCTGGATCGAGCGCATGGAGAAGGATCTGTTCCCCCACCTCGGCGCGTTGCCCATGGGGAACATCCCGGCCCCACTGCTGCTGGAGGCGCTACGCCGGGTTGAAAGGCGGGGCGCCATCGAGACGGCCCACACATTGCGCCAGTCCGCAGGCCAGGTGTTCCGCTATGGCGTCCAGACGGGCCGCTGTGAGCGCAACCCGGCGTTGGACCTACACGGCGCCCTGAAGCCCGTCCAGGTCACGCACATGGCTGCCGTGCTGGAGCCGACCAGCGCTGGCGACCTGATGCGCGCAATCGACGGGTATTCCGGTCACCCTGCAGGCCGGGTTTGCGCTTGAGGGCTACGCGCTTCATCGCCGCGACGATGGGCTGATGCTGGTCGATCGCGCCGGCCTGAGGCGCCGGCTTGATTCCGTCGACCAAGCCAGACTGGTTCTCGCAGAGATCGGCGGTGCGAGGTGAGCCAGTTGTTCCCCATCACCCCACCGGATCGCGTTAGAGCACTGCACGCGATCCGCGACGCCGTCGCCCGTGCGGCGCCGGTTACCGCGACGAACACCGGCCTCTTCTGACCCCCTCGGCCCCGCAGCGGGCCGGCATTCGACAAGGAAAATTACCATGCAAGACGATCTGTCCACCATCGAGCGGGCCTGGATGCACAGCGACGCGATCCGCGACGGAGTCTTTCGCGTCAACTTTCAGAGCGACCAAGAGCGCCTGCGCCGAATCAAGGCCGCCGAGCCCGGACTTCAATTCGAGGCCGCCGCGCGGGCACTGCCCGATGCCTTGTTCGACGACGATCCCGAGATCCGCGCCCTGGCCAGCGAAGCCGACGCGCACGAGCACCGCATCGATCGATTAGAGCGCGCCGTCCCTCGCGCTGCATTGCAAGAGATCGTCACCCGGATCGAAGCCGAACTGGATCAGGCTCAGACCGAAATGCGCCGCGCCGCTGTGGATGACGCGCTCGACGGCGACATGAGCTTCGCGCGCGCCGGCGTCCACCGCGGCTGCATGGAAGCCTTGCGGAACCAGTTGGAGTGCACCCGCGCTGCGCTGGAGATCATCAACCTGACGCCATCGGCTCGCGTCGGCAGGTTCGCCAACGACGCCCAGCGCGCCCGGGCGGCCTTGCAGGATGCCTTGATCCTCAAGAAGCGCGCCCATCTCAAGGCGCACCCCGAACTGCTGGCTGAATCGGGCGCAGGAAGCTAGACCCCAATGAGGAATCCCCTGCAGCTCAATGGGTTGACGCAGCAGCCGCCGCCGATGGCGTCGACCTGACTTCAATCCGCTCTGCAGGGGACGTGCGTAGTTTAGCGGAGCAGGTCGAGCGCGGCGGCGCCGAAACTGCAGCAAAATCTCACCGTCCCCCGCTCCCAGGACGCCGTCGCTAGAGTCAGCGGCGCTCTGCGTAGGGCGCTTAGCGTCATTGGCCGCCTGTTGTTCACCGGGGGCCTGTCGGAAATCCGGCCCCCCCTTGGCAACGCGCAACGACGACGATGTATCTCCCGACTCCTGACGACGACCCAAACGATCCGAAGCTTCACTCGCGGCGCGTGACCGTGGTACTGCCAGACACGTTCGACGAGGAGGGCAGGCCGCTGGAGATCACGTTCTTTGGTTTGTCCAAGGCCAAGTACGAGGAGTTGAAGCGCTCCGAGAAATCGAGCGAGCCTTCGGGGCCCGGGGCCAGCGCTTCGACCTCACCCCTGACCTTCTAGGGTCGGATCGCGAGCGCCAGGCTTTTTAATCCGTCTAGCCGCGCGCCTTGCTGTCCACGTGTTGGCAACAGGCGCTTTCGGTGCGGCGAGCGGGCAGCAGTGGCTGGGCGCTGACGGCCTTCGAAGCGAGGCCCGATGCAGAGGTGGGGGGCGACCCGACCCTCTGCTACGCAGAACACCCCTATACGTTCTCGTGGTGAGCTGGGAGCGAGCGAAAACATTGTCACCGCAGTTCATCCGCGCCCGCCGCCGAAGCCAAGGTTAGTGCGGTGATGGTTAGCGACGAAGTTAGCGCACAAACCAAGGCCATGGAGCGCCAGGACATCGAACGTGACCCGAGTCTGCCGTGCACCGTCGAAGCGGCCGACTTCGATGAAAGGCCCCCTGCAGCTCAATGGGTCGCCGCATCTGCCGATGTCGATGGCATCAGCCTGACTTCGATCCGCTCTGCAGGGGACGTGCTCAGTCTACCGTCATGCCGGTGGGGGAACAAATGGGGGAACGTGAGACCTTGATCCATGGGCGCCACTAGCATCCATGAGGCCTGTCTGGCAGTGTTCAGCACCCTCCGGGCCATATCAGGCTGTCACGACAGCGCAGGAATCGTTGGCCGTCAAGTGGATCAAGCGCTTGACGGCTTTTTCATTGATGTTGGCGGACCTGCCGGCTCCGCTGCCGCGCTCCGGGACTTAAGTTTCACCAAAGTGACGCCCGTTAGATTGGGGTTCCCGGCGCACGAACTCCCTCCTCCTCCCATCCTCCTTCCTTTGCGCCGGCCTCGCCCAGCGGCCCAGGCCGCTGGGCTTTTCTGCGTGGCCTGGCTTGCCCCCGTCTGCCGTCGCTGCCGTTTTGCCGGCCATCGGTCGAAGGTCTCGGCGCTCTCCTAGGCCGGTAGCAGCCCCAGCGTCATGGCCTTCAGCGTTGCCGCCGCGCGCGTGCTGCAGCCGAGCTTGCGGAAGGCGCTTTCCATATGGGTGCGCACCGTGCTCGGGCTGATGCTCAGCGCGCGGGCGGCTTCCTTGTTGCTCTCGCCCAGCGAGACACGGGCCAGCACCTCGATCTCGCGGCCCGTGAGCGCCGCTGCCGGCGCCGCGGTCGCCCGCCCGGGGCTCTCGCCGAGCGAGCGGGGCGCCGACGTGCCGCAGAGGGCGTCCACGACGGCGGCGTCGAGCCGGCCCTGGTGGGCCTCCTCGCGCAGCGCGGCAGCGGCGTCTGCGGGCCCCAAGGCTGGGTGCCCGGGCTGAGCCGTCGACAGCCGGACCCAATGCGCGGCCGCGGCCAGCACGCGGGCCGGCAGGCCGATCGATGCGCCCGGTGCAGCACGGAATGCGCCGGAGCCGTCGATGCGCTCGTCCACGAAGGACGCCAGCTCGGCCTCCTCGGCCAGCGCGGGGACGCGCCGCGCCGCGCGGCCCGTCCAGTAGGGGGCGAGCCGCAGCCGCTCGAGGTCCGCCTCGCTGCGGCGCCGACCCGCGGCCCACAGCATATTGGGCACCGATGCGCGACCCATGCTATGGATCAGGCCGGCTCGGTAGAGGCGGGCCTGGGTGGCCTCGTCCAGCCCCAGCCTTTGCGCCGCGTCGCGGGAGGCCCCGGCAACGCGCCGCGAGAAGCCGGTCATCCAGGGCAGCTTCAGGTCGATGACATCGGCCACCAGTTCCAGCGGCGTCTCCAGGGCCGCGAATCGCGGCGAATGCGGAGGAGGCTGGCGCTCATGGATGCCCTGATCCAGGGCGGCAAGCCAGGCGCCGGCCTGCTGCTCGGCGATGCGCACCAGCGCCGCGGGATAGCGGGCGTCGGCTCGATCGGCCATGTGGCGCAGCGCGGCCTCCAGGCCGTAGGCGCGTGAAAAAATCTCCAGATCGCCCGCCAGCGCGACCTGGAACACGGTCGGCGGCACCTGCTCGGCCGGCAGGCCGGCCGGCGTGCCGCGACCGTCGGCGGTCTCGAAAATGTGGCGCAACGGCTGTTCAACCTCGGACGGCATGCCGAGGATGGAGGCGATCTCCCCGGACACCTCGCAGTGGATGCGCGCCAGTTCGCCGACCGAGCCGGCGAATGCGGCCGCGGCGCCGGCGGAGGCCGTGGTCAGCATGGCGTCGCGGCCGCCCACATCGTCGCCCAGCAGCGCGGCGAACTCGGGCGCGTTGGCGGTGCAGCCGGACCAGCGCAGCAGCGCGACGCAGGCGGCATGGTCGACCGCCGCCTCGTCGCCGCCGCTGGCGCACGCCAGGCGGCCGGCCAACCAGGCGGTGCGGGCGGAATGGTCGATCGGCTGGCCCATGCTCAGGTCGCCAATGAAGGCGAGCGCACGGATGGCATCGAGGGCCGGGACTCGGGAGGCGGGGGAGGTGGGGGAGGAGGGCAACACTCGGAGCAAGGGCAGGGGTGGATGGGGCGCGGGATGATGCGCCCCGGGCTGCCCACCTTACTGGGACTGGCGAACCGCGTCCAGGATCAGCGCGGCGACATCGGCCGGGCGCGACTGCTGAGGCACATGGCTGGTGTTCACGCTGCTGACGCGGGCACCGATGCGCTGGGCCATGGCGCGTTGCAGCTCGGGCGTGATCATGTGGTCGGCGCCGGCCACCAGATACCAGGACGGCTTGCCCTTCCAGGCGGCCACCGAGACCGGCTGCTCGAAGGCCTTGGCCTGGATCGGCCCCTGGGTCGCTGCCATCACGGCCGTGGCGGCGGCGGGCAGGTCTTGCGCGAAATGCTTGCGCATGCCTTCCTCGCTCAGGCGCAGAAAGCCTTCGGCATCGGCCTTGAAATGAGCCAGGCCGGGGGGCGGCGGGAAATTCTTGCCGAGATCGGCGGTGGACTGGCCGGCCTCGGGCGCGAACGCGGCGACATAGACCAGGGAAGCCACCTTGTCGCTGGCGCCGGCCTCGGTGATCACGGTACCGCCCCAGGAATGCCCGACCAGCACGACCTTGCCCGGCTGGGCCTCGATGGCGCGGCGCGCGGCGGCCACATCGTCGGCCAGCGATGTCAACGGGTTCTGCACGGCAACGACCGACACGCCCTGGCGCTGCAGCAGCGGGATGACCTTGCCCCAATCGGAGCCATCGGCAAATGCGCCGTGGACGATCACGACGCTGGGTTTGGTGGCGGCTTGCGGCACCTTGGCGGATTCGGTGGCGAAGGACGACGCGGTCGAGAAGCATCCCAGGGCGGCAGACATGGCAATGACGAGGCGACGGGTGGTGTTCATCTAGGTACTCCGGGGTGTCAATGAAGGCCTTGACTATGGGCAAGGCCGCGGGCCGTCGGTATCGGACGAATGACCGATGGCAGCGACCCGGTCCTCCTCCGCCAGCGCGTAGGCCGGGTCCTACGCGCTGGCGGGGCGTATGCCGGCTTGCATGGCTGCGGCTCACGCCTAGCATTGAGTCGTCGAGTCCCCGCGGTTGCGCGTGTGTCGTCAGCGCCGGGGCAAGACCGGGGCCCAGCCGCCCAGTGGCGCTGGGCCCTTCGTCATGGCCGGGCCATCCGATGCGGGCCCGGCTCCGGCCCGGGCTTCGCGAACCCTGGCACAAGGGGCGAATGGGGGGCAATGGGGGGCGGGCGAAAAAAAACCCGACGACGGTGAGGTCATCGGGTAAGTCTGGCAGTCGGTGTTGTCTACCGCACCACCAGACGAAGCTGACAGGGTCAGGCTTGGTCTCGCGGTTGCGAGTCTCAGAGCAAATTCTTCACGATCACTGGGCGGTCGCGGGCTGGCCGGCCAGCAGTTCGTTCGCCGACTGGTTCCGCTTCAGCGCAGCCAGGTGCGGATAGTCGGAACGGTCCCCATTGACGACATCCAGTTGGCCGGTGGCGCGGGCACGCTGCAGGTCGGCGACGACTTCGGCGCGGCTGCGGGTCGAGCCGAAGGCGATCGGGGTGCCGTAGCTTTCGCTGTCGACGCGCTCCAGTTCACCATTGGCGCGGGCCTGCTTCAGATCGGCCAGCACGGCGCTGCGGCTGGTCTGCGAGCCGCCGGCAGTGATGCCGCGGCCGAAGGCTTCGGGGTTCTCGCTCTGCCACTGGCTCAGCTCGCCGGTGCTGCGGGCACGCTGCAGCTCGGCCACGACCTGCTGGCGGCTCAGGCCATCGGCCATGGCGGCACCGGCGGCGATCAGGGACAGGGCAATGACGGTCAGCTTCTTCATGATGATTTCCTTTGGGTTGCGTTGCCGGACCTCGCTTGGGGCTTGCTTGTTGCGCCTTGCGCTGCGTCCATGGGCTCTACTGTGAAACTTCATCGGCCGGAGAAAAACCGCCTGCGCCCGAATGCACTGTTTGTGATTCCGGTACGGTGGCTGGCGTTCCACGCATATTGAGCCTGGAATGGCCTGGTCACGGGCGAGCGACGACGAGCGAGTTCGGCATCGCGCCGATCGACGCGACGGGGAGTCGTTGCCGAGGCGGTCGGCGCAGCTTTGAGGGCCTTGGCAAGCCCCGGACCGATGGGTTCGGAAATTTGCGCAAACGCATGGATGCTGGGGCGCAAACGTTTAGCGTTTTCCTTATCCGTCCAGTACACTGCGCCTCCTTACAATCGCGCTCCTGTGCTCCGCTGGTCGGGTCGTGCGCTCCCGGATCCTCGCTAGGCGTGCGGGGAACGAGGCATGACGGCAGGGCGCTTCTCAACAGTCTTGATGGGTATGCAATGAAGCTTGCTTTCTCCTCGCTTGCCGCTGCCGTGACGGCCGTCGCGCTGTCCGCCTTGGGCATGTCGGCGCTGGCGGCTCCGGCCGTCATCTTCGACATGGGCGGCAAGTTCGACAAATCCTTCAACGAAGCCGCCTATCGCGGCGTCGAACGCTGGAAGCAGGAAACCGGCAAGACCTATCTCGAGTTCGAGATCAGCAACGAGACCCAGCGCGTGCAGGCGATCCGCCGTATGGCCGAGCGTGGCGCCAGCCCCATCATCTCGGTGGGCTTCGCCCAGGCCTCGGCCCTGGCGCAAGTGGCCAAGGAGTTCCCCAAGATCCAGTTCGCCATCATCGATGCCGAGGTGAAGGCGCCGAATGTGCAGGCGGTGCTGTTCAAGGAGCATGAGGGCAGCTTCCTGGTCGGTGCGATGGCCACGCTCTCCAGCAAGAGCGGCAAGGTGGGCTTCATCGGCGGCATGGACATTCCGCTGATCCGCAAGTTCCAGTGCGGCTACGAGCAGGGCGCCAAGGTGGCGAATGCCAAGACCGAGGTGAGCAGCAATATGACCGGCACCACGGCCAGCGCCTGGAACGACCCGACGCGCGGTGGCGAGCTGGCCAAGGCCCAGTTCGCCAAGGGCGTGGACGTCGTGTTCGCGGCCGCCGGCGGCACCGGCTCGGGCGTCTACCAGGCTGCCAAGGATGCCGGCAAGCTGGCGATCGGCGTGGACAGCAACCAGAACCACATGCAGCCCGGCACGATGCTGAGCTCGATGGTCAAGCGCGTGGACGTGGCCGTCTACAACGTGCTGAAGGAATTCAAGCCCGGCGTGGCGGTGCTGGGCCTGAAGGAGGGCGGCGTCGACTATGCGATGGACCAGCACAATGCCAAGCTGGTGAGCACCGCGCTGAAGACCAAGGTCGATGCCTACAAGGCCGACATCATCGCCGGCAAAATCCGGGTGGCTGACTACATGGCCGACAACGCCTGCAAATACTGATCTCCTGCAACTCTGATGTCTGAGAAGAGCAGCGGCACCGCGGTGCCATCCGCAGGTACTCCCGCTGTCCGCCTGTGCGGCATCAGCAAGCGCTTCGGCGCGGTGCAGGCCAACCGCGGCGTCGAACTCGCCGTGGCGCCGGGCACGGTGCATGGCCTGGTGGGCGAGAACGGCGCCGGCAAGAGCACCTTGATGGCCATCCTTTATGGCTATTACCAGGCGGACGCGGGCCATATCGAGGTGAACGGCGCCACGGTCCAGATCGCCAACTCGCACCAGGCCATTGCCCTGGGCATCGGCATGGTGCATCAGCATTTCATGCTGGTGGACACGCTCAGCTGCCTGGACAACGTGATGCTGGGTGCCGAGCCTGCCTTCTTCCTCGCCCGCGCCAAGCGCGCGGTGCGCGCCAGGCTGGAGGCGCTGATGCGCGACACCGGCCTGCATGTGCGGCTGGACGCCTTGGTGTCGGAGCTGCCGGTCGGCGAGCTGCAGCGCCTGGAGATTCTGAAGGCCCTGTACCGCGGCGCGAAGATCCTGATCCTGGACGAGCCCACCGCGGTGCTGACGCCGCGGGAAACCCTGCAGCTGTTCGAGACCCTGCGCCGCCTGCGCGAGCTGGGCACCACCATCATCCTGATCACGCACAAGCTCAAGGAAGTGATGGCGCTGTGCGACGCGGTCACGGTGATGCGCGCCGGCCAGGTGATCAAGACCTGCGGCATCGGGGACACCAGTCCCGAGGACCTGGCCGAGGCGATGGTGGGGCGCAAGGTCAATCTGGGCCGCAACGGCATCGAGGCGGCTCAAGCCAAGGAGCTACGTCTGGCCGTCGAGGGCCTGCAGCTCAGCAGCGAGCAGGGCGTCGCGCTGCTGAAGGACGTCGGCCTGAACTTGCGTGCCGGCGAGATCGTCGGCGTGGCCGGCGTGTCGGGCAATGGCCAGAGCGAGCTGCTGGAGCTGCTATCGGGCATGCGCGTGCCGGATGCCGGCCGCATGCGGCTCGGCGCCGCGAGTTTCGATGCCAAGCACTGGCTGGAGCCGCGCCTGGCGCGCCGGCTGAAGCTGGCCCATGTGCCGGAAGACCGCCATAGCTGCGGCATGGTGCTGAGCTTCCCGGCCTGGGAGACGGCGGCGCTGGGCTATCACGAACAGGCGCAGTACGGCACCGGCCCCGGCGGCCTGACGATGGACCAGGGCCATATGCGCGCGCAGACCGCCGAGATGATGGAGCGCTTCGACGTGCGCCCGCGCAATGCGGAGCTGGGTTCGTCCAAGTTCTCCGGCGGCAACCAGCAGAAGCTGGTGCTGGCGCGCGAGATCGGCCAGGCGCCGGCCGTGCTGCTGGTGGGCCAGCCCACACGCGGCGTGGACATCGGCGCGATCGAGTTCATCCATCAGCAGCTGCGCCAGCTGCGCGACGAAGGCTGCGCGGTGCTGCTGGTCAGCTCCGAACTGGACGAGATCCTGGCGCTGGCCGACCGCGTCCTCGTGATGAACGGCGGCCGCATCACCGGCGAGCTGGGCATTGAGGCCTGCGACGAAAAAAGCCTGGGCCTCTTGATGGCCGCCCAGGCAGAGTAAGTCTTTAACGATCAAGTCATGAGTCAACCGGTTCAATTGCCGCGCTGGATGGACATCGGCCTCTTGCCGCTGTGGAACCTCGGCGTGGCGCTCGCGGTGGCGGGCCTCGTCGTGCTGGCGATCGGGCAGAGCCCGGCCCAGGCGCTGACGGTGCTGCTGAACGGCGCTTTGGGCAGCGCGCGCGGCCTGGGCTACACGCTCTACTACGCCACCACCTTCATCTTCACCGGCCTGGCCGTGGCCGTGGCCTTCCACGGCGGGCTGTTCAATATCGGCGGCGAGGGCCAGGCAGCCTTCGGCGGCATCGGCGTCGGCGTGGTGGCGCTGGCCTTGAGTCCGCTGCTGCCGGGCTGGCTGATGCTGCCGGTGCTGGTGCTGTCGGCCGCGCTGTTCGGCATGGTCTGGGCCGCGATCCCCGCCTATCTGCAGGCCTGGCGCGGCAGCCATATCGTGATCACCACGATCATGTTCAACTTCCTGGCCAGCAGCCTGAACGTCTACCTGCTGGTCAATGTGCTGCGCCCCAAGGGCAGCATGGCGGTGGAGAGCGCCGAGTTCGCCGAGAGCGCGCGCATGCCGGCCCTGCACCAGATCGCCGAGAAGCTGGGCGTCGAGCTGCCCAGCTCGCCGCTGAACCTGAGCCTCGTGCTGGCGCTGGCGGCCTGCATG
The DNA here is from genome assembly GCF_059418245.1 of Roseateles sp. GW821-FHT09B06. NCBI lineage: Bacteria > Pseudomonadati > Pseudomonadota > Betaproteobacteria > Burkholderiales > Sphaerotilaceae > Roseateles > Roseateles sp. GW821-FHT09B06. The sequence goes on from NZ_JBWKPM010000004.1 coordinate 199,107, forward strand.
TTCGTCTGGTGGTTCCTGTGGAAGAGCCGCGCCGGCTATGTGCTGCGCGCGGTGGGCAGCGCACCCAAGGCCGCCCATTACGCCGGCATCAAGCCGCGCCTGCAGGTGCTGATCGCGATGGGCCTGTCCGGCGCGCTGGCCGGCATGGTGGGCATCAACGAGATCTCCGGCGTGCAGGGCAAGCTGACCCTGGACTTCGTTGCCGGCGCCGGCTTCACCGGCATCGCGGTGTCGCTGATGGGGCGCAACCATCCGGTGGGCATCCTGCTGGCCGCGCTGCTGTTCGGCGTGCTCTACCAGGGCGGCGTCGAGGTGGCCTTCGAGATCCCCGGCTTCAGCCGCGAGATGGTGGTGACGGTGCAGGGCCTGATCGTGCTGTTCGCCGGCGCGATGGCCATGGTCAGCGCGCCGCTGCTCGGCCGGCTCTACCAGCTGTTCCAGCAGAAGGAGGCCGCCCGTGGATGAGATCCTGATCGGCTCGGTGCTGGCCTCCACGCTGCGGGTCACGACGCCGCTGCTGCTGTGCGCGCTGGCCGGCCTGGTGTCAGAGCGCTCCGGCGTGATCGACATCGGCCTGGAGGGCAAGATGCTGTTCGCGGCCTTCGCCGCCGCGGCCGCTGCCAGCGTCGGCGGCTCCACGGCCCTGGGCCTGGGCGCCGCGATCGCGGTGGCCTGCGCGCTCTCGCTGCTGCATGGTTTCGCCTGCGTCAGCCACAAGGGCGATCAGGTGATCACCGGCGTGGCGCTGAACACGGTGGCCGCGGGCCTGACCGTGGTGCTGGGCATCGCCTGGTTCGCCCAGGGTGGCCAGACCCCGCCGGTCAGCCCCGAGGTGCGCCTGACCGGCCTGTCGAGCGCCCATGCCGAGCCGGTGGCCGGCAGCTGGTTCGCCTCGGTGATCGGCCACGGCCTCTTGAGCCACAACGCGCTGGTGTATCTCGCCTTCTTCCTGGTGGCCGCGGTCTGGTTCTTCCTGGAGCACACCAAGCCGGGCCTGCGCCTGCGCGCGGTGGGCGAGAACCCGGCCATGGTCGATGCCGCCGGCGTCTCGGTGCCGCGCCTGCGCTATGCGGCCCTCATGATGAACGGCGTGCTGTGCGGCCTGGCCGGCAGCTATCTGACCCTGGCCCAGAACGCCAGCTTCAGCCCCAATATGACCGCGGGCCGCGGCTTCATCGCGCTGGCCGCGATGATCTTCGGCAAGTGGCGTCCGGTGCCGACCCTGCTGGCCTGTCTGCTCTTCGGTTTCCTGGACGCGGTGGCGATACGCTTGCAGGGCGTCGCCTTGCCCGCCGCCCTGGGCGGGGGCGAGGTGCCGGTGCAACTGATCCAGGCCCTGCCCTATATCCTGACCGTGGTGCTGCTGGCCGGCTTCATCGGCCAGGCCATGGCGCCCAAGGCGCTGGGCCGGCCCTACGTGAAAGAACGGTGAAAGAACGCTGAGATGGTGCTGACCCCCGAACTCCAGCAGCGGCTGCTGGCTGCCTCGCTGCAGGCGCGCGAACGCTCCTATGCGCCTTACTCGCGCTATGCCGTCGGTGCCGCCATGCTGGACGAGCAGGGCCGCATCCATGTCGGCGCGAACATGGAGAACGCCGCCTACCCGCAGGGCTGGTGCGCCGAGACCACGGCCCTGGCCGCGATGCGCATGGCCGGCGGCGAGCGAGCCACCGCGGTGCTGGTCAGCGGCCCCGGCCCCGACATCATCACGCCCTGCGGCGGCTGCCGCCAGAAGCTGCGCGAGTTCGCCGGCCCGGAGCTCCTCATCATCGCCGCCGATCCCGGCGGCATCCGCCAGCAATGGACCCTGGACCAGCTGCTGCCCTTCAGTTTCGGGCCCGAGCATCTGACGAAGCTCTGACGCCCTCGGGAGACACAACAATGATCGATCACAAGACCCTGAACCCGCGCATCGACGCGACCGTCGAGAAGCTCAACAGCCTGTTCGGTGCCGCGCCCGAGGTGGCCGTGGTGCTGGGCTCCGGCTGGGCCGGCGCGGTCAGCCATGTCGAGGACGCCAAGCACCTGCCCTATACCGAGTTGCCGGCCTTCCCGCAGCCCAAGGTCGAGGGCCATGTCAACGAGATCGTGGTCGGCCAGATCGGCGCCCAGCGCGTCGTGATGCTGCGCGGCCGCGCCCACACCTACGAGAGCGGCGACTGCACCGGCATGGCCGGCGCGTTGCGCAGCCTGAAGCGCTGGGGCGTCAAGGCGCTGCTGCAGACCAATGCCTCGGGGTCCTTGCGCGCCCATATGCCGCCCGGCGGACTGATGCTGATCGGCGACCATATCAATGCGCCGCAGCGTTCGCCGCTGGTGGGCGAGCCCGGCAGCGAGCGTTTCGTCGACATGGGCGCGGCCTATGACACCGAGTTGCGCGACCTGGCCAAGAAGATCGCCAAGGCCAACAATCAGATCGTCTGCGAGGGCACCTACTGCTGGGCCCTGGGCCCGCAGTTCGAGACCCCGGCCGAGATCCGCATGTTCGCCGCCTGGGGCGCCGACGCCGTGGGCATGAGCACGGTGCCCGAGACCATCCTGGCGCGCCATGCCGGCCTGCGCGTGATGGGCCTGGCCCTGATCACGAACATGGCGGCCGGTCTGTCGGCCGAGGCCCTGACCCATGCCCTGACCCTGCAGCAGGCCCAGGTCTCGGGCGAGCGCGCCGCGACCTTCCTGGCCCAGGTGATCGCCGGGCTGGCCAGCCTGCCCTCGCTGCACCAGGCCTGAACATGGACACCCTGGAGCAATCGGCGCGCCAGGCGCTGCAATGCCTGGACCTGACCAGCCTGAACGACGGCGACACGGCCGAGGATATCGCCGCGCTGTGCGCCAGGGCGCAGACGCCCTTCGGCCCGGTGGCCGCGGTCTGTGTCTGGCCGCGCTTCGTGGCGCAGGCGCGGGCGGCCCTGCCGGCGGCGATCAAGGTGGCGGCCGTGGCCGATTTCCCCGACGGCGCGCTGGATCTGGCGCGCGCGCTGGCCGACGTGGACACCATCGCCCGGGCCGGCGGCGACGAGGTCGACGTGGTGCTGCCCTACAAGGCCCTGATGGCGGACCAGCGCAGCGAGGTGGCCGAGTTCCTGGCCGAGGTGCGCCATGCCAGCCGCCCGCTGACCCTGAAGGTCATCATCGAGAGCGGCGAACTGGCGACGCCGGAGCTGATCCGGGAAGCGACCCGCCTGGCCCTGATGGCCGGCGCCGACTTCGTCAAGACCAGCACCGGCAAGAGCCCTGTCTCGGCCACGCCGGAGGCGGCCGCGGTGATGCTGCAGGAGATCAGGATCAGCGGCCTGTCGCATGCCGGCTTCAAGGCCAGCGGCGGCATCCGCACCGTGAGCGAGGCCCAGGCCTATCTGCGCCTGGCCACCGAGAAGCTGGGGGCCGCGGCCGTGACGCCGCAGCGCTTTCGCTTCGGTGCCAGTGGCCTGCTGAACGACATCCTGGCGGTGCTGTCGGGGCAGGCCGCGGCGACCGCCTCGTCCAGCGCCTACTGAAGAGACAGGGCCGCGATGCTGGCTCAGCAAATCATCCGCGCCAAGCGCGACGGCCTGGCCCTGTCCGAGGCACAGATCCAGGCCTTTGTGCGCGGTCTGGTGGACGGCAGCTGGAGCGAGGGTCAGGTGGCGGCGCTGGGCATGGCCGTGTTCTGGCGCGGCATGGGGCGCGATGAATGCGTGGCCCTGACCCGCGCGATGATGCGTTCCGGCCGCGTGCTCGTCTGGCCCGACATGCCCGGCCCGGTGCTGGACAAGCATTCCAGCGGCGGCGTCGGCGACAAGGTCAGCCTGATGCTGGCGCCGCTGGTGGCGGCCTGTGGCGGCTATGTGCCGATGATCGCCGGCCGCGGCCTGGGTCACACCGGCGGCACGGTCGACAAACTGGAGGCCATTCCCGGCTACCGCACGACACCCGCCCCGGCCGAGTTCGAGCGCATCGTGCGCACCTTGGGCTGCGCCATCATCGGCCAGACCGGCGATCTGGCCCCGGCCGACAAGCGCTTCTATGCCACCCGCGACGTGACCGCCACGGTGGAGAGCGTGCCGCTGATCACCGCGTCCATCCTGTCCAAGAAGCTGGCGGCCGGCCCGCAGGGCCTGGCGATGGACGTCAAATGGGGCAACGGCGCCTTCGCCGATTCGCCCGCGATGGCGGCCGAACTGGCCCAGAGCATCGTTGAGGTGGCGAAGGGCGCCGGCATGCAGACTCGCGCGCTGATCACCGACATGAACCAGGTGCTGGGCCGCGAGGTCGGCAATGCGCTGGAGATCCAGGAAACCATCGCCTACCTGAAGGGCGACAAGGGTGCGCGCGAGCCGCGCCTGCACGAGCTGACCCTGGCCCTGGCGACCGAGATGCTGCTGCTGGGCGGTCTGGCCGACGACGAGGCTGGGGCGCGGGTGCGGCTGCAGCATGCGCTGGACAGCGGCGCGGCGGCCGAGAAATTCGCGCAGATGGTCGCCGGCCTCGGCGGCCCGGCCGATCTGCTGGAGCGGCCCCAGGTCTACCTGGCCGAGGCGCCGGTGCTGCGGCCCGTGCCCGCGCCGCGTGCCGGACGGCTGTTGGCGATGCGCACGCGGGATATCGGGCTGGCCGTCGTCGAGCTCGGGGGCGGGCGCCGCCAGGCCGGCGACGCGATCGACATGCGCGTGGGCCTGTCGGGCATGCGTCAGCTGGGCGACGAGCTTCGGATGAGCGAGCCGCTGGCCTGGGTGCATGCGGGCAGCGAGGTGGATGCCGAGCGCGCGGTGGCCGCGCTGCTGGCGGCCTGCGAGATCGGTGATGCCAACGCGCCCTGGGTCGAGCGGCCGCTGGTGGCAGCCCGGGTCGACTAAAATCCCGGCCCTTTCCCCGACCGTTTTTTCATTCAGCTTCATGTCCGATACGCCCGAGCAGCCCCCGCGCCGCGCCATCAAGAGTTTCGTCGTGCGCGCCGGCCGCATGGGCACCGGCCAGATCAAGGCCCTGGCCGAGCTGGGCCCGCGTTTCGTGCTGCCCTTCAGGCCCGAGCCGCTGCGGCCCGCCGAGCTGTTCGGTCGCGAAGCCCCGCTGGTGCTGGAGATCGGCTTCGGCATGGGCGGCGCCACCGCGCAGATCGCCAAGACGTTGCCGGACCATGACTTCATCGGCTGCGAGGTGCACGAGCCGGGCGTCGGCGCGCTTTTGAAGCTGATCGCCGAGCAGCAGATCCCGAACATCCGCATCTTCCAGCACGACGCGGTCGAGGTGCTGGAGCAGATGATCGCGCCCGCCTCGCTGGCCGGCGTGCACATCTTCTTTCCCGACCCCTGGCACAAGAAGCGCCACAACAAGCGCCGCCTGATCCAGCCCGAGTTCGTCGCCAGGCTGGTCAAGCACATCCGGCCCGGCGGCTATCTGCATTGCGCCACCGACTGGGAGCCCTATGCTCAGCAGATGCTGGAGGTGCTGATCGCCGAGCCGCTGCTGGAGAACACGGCGCAGGGCTATGCCGAGAAGCCGGCCTACCGGCCGCTGACCAAGTTCGAGAACCGTGGCCTGAAGCTGGGCCATGGCGTCTGGGATCTGGTGTTCCGCAAACGCTGAAGGGTCTGGCTGATAGAGTCGCGCTCCATGAGCGAATCCACACAACTCGCCGGCAAGCATGTCTTGCTGGGCCTCTCGGGCGGCATCGCCTGCTACAAGGTCGCCGAGCTGACCCGCCTCTTGATCAAGGCCGGCGCCGAGGTGCAGGTGATGATGAGCGAGGCCGCCACGCAGTTCATCACGCCGGTGACCATGCAGGCGCTCTCGAACCGCCCGGTGCTCTTGAGCCAGTGGGATGCTCGCGAGCCCAACAATATGGCGCATATCAACGCGACGCGCGCGGCCGATGTCATGCTGGTGGCGCCGGCCAGTGCCGACTTCATCGCCAAGCTGGTGCAGGGCAGGGCGGACGAGTTGCTGAGCCTGACCGCGCTGGCGCGGCCGATCGAGCGTTGCCCGCTGCTGGTGGCCCCGGCGATGAACCGCGAGATGTGGTCCCATCCGGCCACGCAGCGCAATCTGGCGCAGCTCAGGGCCGATGGCGCCTTCGTGCTGGGGCCCGGCAACGGCGACCAGGCCTGCGGCGAATTCGGCGACGGCCGCATGCTGGAGGCCGCGGAACTGCGCGACGAACTGATCGCCTTCTTCCGGCCCAAGCTGCTGGCCGGCCAGAAGCTGCTGATCACCGCCGGGCCGACATTTGAGCCGATCGATCCGGTGCGCGGCATCACCAATCTGTCCAGCGGCAAGATGGGTTTTTCGATCGCGCGCGCCGCGGCCGAGGCCGGTGCCGAGGTCACGCTGGTGGCCGGGCCCGTGCATCTGCCGACGCCGCGCGGCGTGCGCCGCATCGACGTGCGGACCGCGCAGCAGATGTTCGACGCGGTGCTGCCGCGCGCGCGCGAGCACGACATCTTCGTCGCCACCGCGGCCGTGGCCGACTGGCGGCCGGCGCAGATGAACGCGCACAAGATCAAGAAGAAGGATGGCGGCGAGGGCAAGGCCGCGCCGATGTTCGAGCTGACCGAGAACCCCGACATCCTGGCCGCCGTGGCGGCCCTGCCCGAGAGCAGGACCTTCTGCGTCGGCTTCGCGGCCGAGAGCCAGGATCTGGCCAGGCATGCGCGCGCGAAGCTGGTGAGGAAGGGCGTGCCGCTGATCGTCGGCAATCTGGGGCCGGCCACCTTCGGCCGCGACGACAATGCGCTGTTGCTGGTCGATGCGACCGGCGAGCGCGAACTTCCCCACAACGACAAACTGAGCCTCGCGCGCGAACTGGTGCGCGAGATCGCCGAACGGATCTCTTCCAAGCCATGACCACGACCCTCGTCGACCTCAAGGTGCTCGATGCCCGCATGGCCGAGCAACTGCCCGCCTATGCCACGCCCGGCTCCGCCGGTCTTGATCTGCGCGCCTGCCTGGACGCGCCGATCGCCCTGGAGCCCGGCCAGACCACGTTGATCCCGACGGGCCTGGCCATTCATATCAACGACCCCGGCATGGCGGCGCTGATACTGCCGCGCTCGGGCCTGGGGCACAAGCATGGCATCGTGCTGGGCAATCTGGTCGGCCTGATCGACAGCGACTACCAGGGCCAGCTGATGGTCAGCTGCTGGAACCGCGGCGGCACAAGCTTCGTGATCCAGCCGCTGGAACGTATCGCGCAGCTGGTGCTGGTGCCGGTGGTGCAGGCGGCCTTCCGCGTGGTCGAGGACTTCGACGCCTCCGCGCGCGGCGACGGCGGGTTCGGGTCCACCGGAAAGAGCTGAGCTGCCTTGACCCAGCGGAGCCCGAGGATCCGGCTCTGCCGGTCTCCTGCGGGCTGCGCGCAGCGCGCGGGCTATTCCTTCAGTGCAGCGGCTCGTCGGGCGGTGCGCCGTTGACGACGCTGAACACCGTCTCGCCGACGCTGCCCTCGCGGATCTCCGCCTCGCTGGCCTCGCGCACATCGCGCACCTTGATGTGCATGCGCAGGCCGACGCCAGCCAGCGGGTGGTTGCCGTCCAGCACCACATGCTCGGGGTAGACCTCGGTGACCGTGTAGACCACCTCCTCGGGCATGTTCTCGCTGGCCGCGCCCTCGGGCAGGCCTTCGAACTGCATGCCCTCGGAAACGTTCTCGGGCAGCACGCTGCGGCTCTCGAAGCAGACGAGGTTGGAGTCGTAGTCGCCGAAGGCATCTTCGGGCTCCAGCGCCAGGCTGGTTTCGAAGCCGATCTCCTGACCGGCCAGGGCTTGCTCGACCTTGGCGAACAGGTCGTCGCCGCCGTAAAAGAATTCCATCGGCTCGGCCAGTTCGTCGATCAGCTGGCCTTGGGCGTCTTCCAGTCTCCAGCTCAGGGAGACGACGCAGGGAGAGGTAATTAGCATGGGCGAGATGATCGCATACCGGACAATGCCGCCATGATCGACATCGCAAAGCCCATGCCGCTGCTCGGCGGCCTCTCTCCCGAACAGTTCATGCGCCGGCATTGGCAAAAGAAGCCCTTGCTGGTGCGCCAGGCCCTGCCCGATGTGGCGCCGCCCGCCGGCCGCAAGGAACTGGCCACGCTGGCCGCCAGCGAGGATGTCGAATCGCGCCTGGTCACGGCCTTCGACGGGCGCTGGACCCTGCGCCAGGGGCCGGTGGCCAAGCTGCCGCCCTTCGGCAAGGCCGGCTGGACCCTGCTGGTGCAGGGGCTGGATCTGCATCTGCCGGCGGCGCACGAGTTGCTGTCGCGCTTTCGCTTCGTGCCCGAGGCGCGCCTGGACGATCTGATGATTTCCTACGCCTCGGACGGCGGCGGCGTGGGGCCGCATTTCGATTCCTACGATGTGTTCCTGATCCAGGTGCAGGGGCGACGCCGCTGGCGCATCGGCGCCCAGAAGGACGCGCAACTGCGCGACGACGTGCCGCTGAAGATCATCGCCAACTTCAGGCCGGAGCAGGAGTACCTGCTGGAGCCGGGCGACATGCTCTACCTGCCGCCCGGCTGGGCGCATGACGGCGTGGCCGTGGGCGACGACTGCATGACCTGCTCGGTGGGCTTTCGCACGCCCTGGCAGGCCGAGCTGGCGCGCGAGCTGCTGCCGCGCCTGACGGACGAGGAACCGCGGGCCAACCGCATGTACGCCGACCCGCGCCAGGCCGCGACCGCGACGCCGGGGCTGGTGCCGCCAGGCCTGGTCGAGTTTGCCCGCGCCGCGGCCGAGCGGGCGCTGCGGGAGCCGCTGGCGCTGGAGCGCGCGCTGGGCGAGGCCCTGAGCGAGCCCAAGCCCAAGGTCTTCTTCGAGATCGGCGATCCGCTGCCGGCGGGTTGCGCCGCCCTGCTGGACCGGCGCAGCCGCATGATGTACGACCGGGCTCATGTGTTTTTGAACGGCGAGTCCTTCCGCGCGGGCGGCCGCGATGCCAAACTGATGCGCCTGCTGGCCGATCGCCGGCGTCTCACGGCCGCCCAGGTGGCGCAGCTGTCCGATGGCGCGCGCGAGCTGCTGGATCAATGGACCGAGGATGGCTGGGTGCAGGCGGGCAAGGACTGAGGCAGGACACCATGCTGGAAGAGGGCATCATCATCGGCCGCCAGGCCTTTGTGCAGGCGCTGCGCGAGGCCTTGCAAGGGCTTGGCGAACAGGGCTGCCGCGAGCTCTGCTGGCTGGACTCCGACTTCACGGCCTGGCCGCTGTCCGAACCCGCCGTGCTGGAGGCGCTGGCGCATTGGGCGCTGCCGCACCGGCGCCTGAGGATGCTGGCGACCGGCTATGAGGAACTGCGCCGCCAGCAGCCGCGCTTTGTGGATTGGCGGCGCCGCTGGGACCATGTGGTGCAGGCCGGGGAATACCGGTGCGAGGATCTCGGCGCCGGAAATCCGGCCGGACTGCTGCTGGCGCCGGGACGGTTCAGCCTGCGGCTGCTCGATGCCCAGCAATGGCGCGCGGTCTATGCCGTGCGATCAGCGGATGAAATCGCCGCGCGGGAATGGTTTGATGCTGTTTGGCAACGCTCCGCGCCATCGTTCGCCGCGAGTACCTTGGGACTTTAAGGAGTTTCCCGGATTACGGATACAATATCGGGCTAGGCGATGGAAGCGCTCGAGGTTTCCACGTCTTGGTCTGCTGAGGCACCCCAACGATTTGTCGGTGATTGGTCGGGAGGTGGGGCCTCTTTAATTACCGGTAATTGATTCTTCGTTAATTCGAATCTGAGGACACCTATGAAAAAGTCGATCCTGTTGGCTTCCCTGCTGGCTGCTGTTGCTCTGGCCGCTTGCGGCAAGAAGGAAGAGGCTCCCGCTCCTGCTGCTGAGCCGGCTCCGGTGGCTGCTCCCGCCCCCGTCGCTTCGGACGCCGCCATGGCTCCCGCCGCTGACGCTTCGGCTCCTGCCGCCGCTGCGGCCGCTTCGGAAGCCGCCAGCAAGTAATCGGGTTCCTCCGATCACGGCGAAAGCCGCCCGGCCGCGAGGCCCGGCGGCTTTTGTTTTGCCGGCCGCCCGGCATACCGCGGTCGCAAGCGGTATTTGAGTGGATTCTCTAAATAAGAGTTTGCCAATCCAAACCCTGAACCTGATCGGCCACGAGTATCTGCGTGGCCGCGCCATCCCCCAGGACGCCGGCCAGCGCCGCGCGGGCCAGCTCGGGGCGGTTGTTGCTGGCGCTCAAATGGGCCGCCGCCACCCACTGCAGATCCGCATGCCGGCATTGCGCCAGGATCTGCGCCGACAAGTCGTTGGACAGGTGGCCGTGGCTGCCCAGGATACGGCGCTTCAGGCTGGCCGGGTAGCGGCCGTGGCGCAGCATCTCCTCGTCGTGGTTGCACTCCAGCAGCAGGGCGTCCAGGCCTTGCAGGCGCGCGATCAGCGTTGCCGGGGCGCTGCCCACATCGGTCAGCAGCCCGAAGCGCCGCGCGCCGTCGCCGCACAGCAGTTGCAGCGGCTCCTGCGCGTCATGCGGCACGGCGAAGGGCTGCAGCCAGAGATCGCCCAATGCCAGGGTTTCTTCGGCATGAGCGAAGTGCAGCAGGGCCGGGTCCAGGGCCTGCGCGGCCGGGCCATGGCTGACGGCCTGCCAGGTGCCGCGGCTGGTCCACAGCGGGATGCGGTAGCGCTGCGCCAGGGCCAGCGAGCAGCCGACATGGTCGCCATGCTCGTGGGTGACGAAGATCGCGTCCAGCTGCTCCGGCGTGCGCCCGGCGCGCGCCAGCCGGCGCAGCAGCTCGCGCTGGCTGAAACCGCAGTCGACCAGCAGCAGGGTGCTGGTGATGCCCTGACTGGCCTCGACAAGGCTGGCATTGCCGCCGCTGCCGCTGCCCAGGCTGCAAAAGCGCATCGGGTGACTCCGAAAAACAAAACGCCGCCGGCGGTCTGCGCTGGCGGCGTTGGCGAATGCTGCCGCGCTGTCAGCGCAGATCGTCCATCAGCAGATTCAGGATGCGCTTGGCATTCTCGTCGGTCTGCTGCTGGCCCTTGGTGTCCTGCACGGTGACGAGGCTGCGCTCGCCCTGGGCCTTGACCGAGACCCGGTAGCGGTTGGCGGTGACGGCCTTCTCGCCCTTGAACAGGCGCTCGAAGAAGTTCGGCTCCTCCTTGCCCACCTGGGTCGGATCGGCATAGCGCAGGTAGAACAGACCCTGGTTGCGGTCGCGGTCCTCGATGGTGAAGCCGTGGCGGTCCAGCGACTGGCCGACGCGGCGCCAGGCGCGCTCGAAGCCCTCGTTGACCTGCAGGCTGTCCGGCACCTCGCTGAGCGGCCGGTTGCGGGCGCCGCCGCGCGGCGACGGGGGCAGTTCGGCCGAGGGCAGGGCGGCCGCGGAGGCGCCGGCCACCACGGCCTTGGCGGCATCTTCCTTGCCGCCCAGCTTGAGCAGCAGGCGCGACAGCATCTCGCCTTCCAGCGTGGGCTCGGCGGCGCGCGGCTGCCAGGCGGTCTGGTCGCGCTGGGTGCTGGTGTAGACCTCCTGCATGCCGCGGTGCACGATGTAGATGTCGGTGCCGCCGCTGGGCGAGCGCTCGACGCGGGTGCGGTACATGTCGCGCTCGCTGGTCGAGTAGATCGAGTCCAGCACCTTGCCGATGGTCTTGCGGATGAAGTCCTGCGGCAGTCGGGCGCGGTTTTCGGCCCAGTTGGTCTCCATCACGCCGACGGCCGGATCGTCCTTAGCCAGGTCGAAGCCGCGCTCCTGCCAGAAGGCGCGCAGCTGCGGCCAGAGCTGGTCGGGCGTCAGGCTCGAATGCACCCAGCGGGTCTCGCCGGCGCGCTGCAGGCTGGCCTCGCCGGCGCTGGACAGGGCCACCTGGTTGCTGTTCGCGGCGCCGGGGCGCGGCGCGGCATTGGCCTGCTGCTGCAGGGCCGAGGCGCTGATCGCGCCGCCCTGTACCTGCGAGCGGTTGTCGCGCGCCAGCTGTGTCAGGTCGGGCGGGATGTCCAGGCCGCTGGTCTGGCGGGCCTGGCTGCGGTAGTCAACCTTGTCGGAACTGAGGGTGCCATCGAAGGTGCTGCAGGCGGCCAGCGAGGCGATCAGGGCCGAGCAGGCCAGGCGCTGCGCCGTGGGAGCGAAGGAAGGGGAACGGGTCACGCTAGACATCTCCGAAGGTCGTGGGGCAGGGCCCCGGCCTGGTCTCAAATGGGGTGGGTGTATGCCGCTGCTCAGAGCAGGCCGGCTTCCTGCATGGCCTGGGCGACGCTGGCCTGGCCGGCGGCCGTCAGCGGCGTGATCGGCAGGCGCAAGTTGCTCTTGCAGCGGCCCAGGCGCTCCAGCGCCCACTTGGTGGGCGCCGGGCTCGGTTCGCAGAACAGCTGCTTGTGCAGCGCGAGCAGCTGGAAATGGATGCGGCTGGCTTCGCGCACATTGCCGGCGATCGCGGCCTTGCAGAGCTCGTGCATCGCGCGCGGTGCCACGTTGGCGGTGACACTGACATTGCCATGGCCACCCAGCAGCAGCAGGGCGACCGCGGTACCGTCGTCGCCCGAGTAGATCGAGAAACCCTTGGGCGCGTGCTTGATCAGGAAGGCGGCGCGCTCGATATTGCCGCTGGCCTCCTTGACGCCGATGACGCCCGGCAGCGGCGCGCAGCGCAGCGTGGTCTCGGGTGCCATGTCCGCGACCGTGCGGCCCGGCACGTTGTACAGCATCATCGGGATGTCGACGGCTTCCGCGATGGCCTTGAAATGCTGGTAGATGCCTTCCTGGCTGGGCTTGTTGTAGTAGGGCACGACCGACAGCGTGCAGTCGGCGCCGACCTTCTTGGCATAGCGGCTCAGGTTGATGGCTTCGGCGGTGGAGTTGCCGCCGGTGCCGGCCATGATGGGCACGCGGCCCGCGGCATGCTCGACCGCGACGCGGATGATCTCGCAATGCTCCTCGACGTCCACGGTGGGCGATTCGCCGGTGGTGCCGACCACGCCGATGCAGTCCGTGCCTTCGGCGATATGCCAGTCGATCAAGCTGCGCAGCGCGGCGTAATCGACGCTGCCGTCTTCCTGCATCGGCGTCACAAGCGCGACGATGCTGCCAACAATCGGTGTCATGAGAGGATTCCTCGTAATCCCGCGATTCTACTCAGCGCCCGGGCCGTCTTTTCTCAGGCCAGGGTGTAGCGCTGGTAAACCCCGGGTGTCGGGGCGGTTTCGCGCACCGCTGCAACGCGCTGGACATAGCGCGGGTTGACCCCGCCGGCATCCTCGCTGAAGCCGTTCTCGTAGGCCACCACGCGCAGGCCCTGGCAGGCCTGCAGCAGTTCGCCGGGCTGCAGCAGGAAATCCGGCCGGGCCGGCCGGCCGATGCTCTGCTGGCCGTCGGCAAAGGTTTCGTAGATCAGCCAGCCGCCCGGCGCCACCGCGCCGACGATGGCCGGCAGCAGCGGCCGCCACAGATAGTTCGTGACCAGCACCAGGTCGAAGGAACGCCCGGCCAGGGGCCAGGGGCCGGCCTCGAGGTCGGCCGCCAGGGTCTCGGCCAGACCGGGCTCGGCGGCCAGCGGCCCCAGGGCCTCGGCATCGCGGTCCACTGCCGTGACCCGCATGCCGCAGGCGGCCAGGTGGCGCACATGGCGGCCGGAGCCGCAGGCCAGGTCCAGGGCCGTATGGCCGGGCCGGCAGGCCTGCTGCCAGCGCAGCAGCCAGGGGGAGGGCTGCGCGCCGCTCATCGAGGGCGCTCCTCCTTCTTCAGCGCGGCCCGCGCCATGCGGTCCACCAGGCCGGGAGCCAGCAGCTTGAGCCAGCGGCCCAGCCGGCCCTTGGCCGTCATCACGATCTCGCGCCGGCGCGCCAGGCCGCCCTCCAGGATCAGCCGGGCGCAGGTCTGCACCGTCATCGCGCCGCGCTCGTCCATCGCGCTGCGGCCCAGCGGCTGCCCCTGGGCGTTCAGGCCGCGGTGGCGGATCTGGGTGTCGACCACACCCGGATAGGCGACCGTGACGCTGACCCCGTCGGACGCCAGCTCGCCGCGCAGGGCCTCGAAGAAGCCGCCCATCGCGAACTTGGCAGCGCTGTAGGCGGTGCGGCCGGGGATGCCGACCAGGCCGGCCAGGCTGGAGATCGCCAGCAGGCGGCCACGGCTGGCCTTCAGATGGGGCAGGGCGGCATGGGTGGTCCAGACGCTGCCCCAGAAATTGATGCGCATCAGGCGCTCGTACCAGGCCAGGTCGTCCACCTCGGCCAGCAGCGCATGGGCCGAGATGCCGGCGTTGTTGACCAGGGTGTCGAGGCGGCCGAAGCGCGCCACGGCGGCGGCGATCAGGGTCCGGCAGTCGGCCTGCTGCTCGACGTCGCAGCGCTGCACCAGCACCTCGGCGCCCAGGGCCCGGCATTGCGCGGCCACGGCTTCCAGCTTGTCCAGGCTGCGCGCGGCCAGCACCAGGGCCAGTCCGGCGCGCTCGCGCGCCGCCCATTGGCGCGCCAGCTCGGCGCCGATGCCGTCCGAGGCGCCGGTGATCACGACGACGATTTTGCTCATCCGCTCCCCAGGATTCTGTGTTCGGAGCGCGGATTGTGGCTAAAAACAGGCCCAGAGCTGTTGGGACAAATGCTGCATCAGCTCCGGCTGCAGATAAGCCAGGAAGACGGCCGCCAGCACCAGGGCGATGAGGCCCCAGGCCAGGCCGCGCCGCCAGCCCAGTCTCATGCCGCCGCCGGCGTCGCGCCGCGCGCGATCGCATGCTCGCGCACCGGCAGGTTGACCAGGGCGGCCAGCCCGCCCAGGGCCACCGCCAGCCACCAGACGATGTCGTAGCTACCGCTGGCGTCATAGAGCTTGCCGCCCAGCCAGACGCCCAGGAAGCTGCCGATCTGGTGGCTGAAGAAGATGAAGCCGCCCAGCATCGACATGTGCTGCACGCCGAAGATCTGCGCTACCACGGCGTTCGTCGGCGGCACGGTGGACAGCCACAGCACGCCCATCACGGCCGAGAAGATGTAGACGCTCGTCGGCGTCAGCGGCACGCTGAGGAACACGACGATGGCCACCGAGCGCAGCGCGTAGATGATGGACAGCAGGTAGCGCTTGGGGAAGCGCTGGCCCAGGGTGCCGGCGGCATAGGTGCCGAACACATTGAACAGGCCGATCAGGGCCAGCGCATAGGTGGCGACCTGGGGGCTCAGACCATGGTCCTTCAGATAGCTGGGCATGTGCACGCCGATGAACACCACCTGGAAGCCGCAGACGAAATAGCCGGCCATCAGGAGCTGGAAGCTGCGATAGCCGAAGGCCTCGCGCAGGGCCTGGCCGATGCTTTGGCGGTGGGCGCTGTGCGCACTTGTCTTGGCCGGCTCGCGCAGGCCGAAGGCCAGTGGCAGGATGGCCAGCGCGGCGATCGCCAGGACGAAGAGGGCGTTCTGCCAGCCGGTGCCGGAGATCAGCCAGTTCTCCACCGGCACCATCAGGAACTGGCCGAAGCTGCCGGCCGCCGCCGCCACGCCCATGGCCCAGGAGCGCCTGTCGGCCGCCACATTGCGGGCGATCACGCCATAGATCACCGCGTAGGTGGTGCCGGACTGGGCCATGCCGATCAGCAGGCCCGCGCTGCCGGTGAAGGCCAGGCCCGAGCTGGAGATGGCCATCAGCACCAGGCCCAGCGCATAGAGCAGGCCGCCGACCACGATCACCTTGAAGGCGCCGAAGCGGTCGGCCAGCATGCCGGTGAAGGGGCCGGCCAGGCCCCAGGCGATGTTCTGCACCGCCAGCGCGAAGGCGAAGGTCTCGCGGGTCCAGCCCCGGTCCATCGTGATCGGCGCCAGCCACAGGCCGAAGCCATGGCGTATGCCCATCGAGAGGGTCACGATCATGGCGCCGCAGAGCAGCACCTGTTTCATCGACAAGGGGGCGGGGGTGGTGTTCATTCGCGCGACTGTAGCCAATGCTGCCAAAGTCTGCCGGGACCGGAAAAATCGGGTCCTAGAATCCCGCCCCATGGCGACCAAAGCAAGCAACAACCCCGGAACCTATGGCGAGGCCTCGATCCGCGTGCTCAAAGGGCTGGAGCCCGTCAAGCAGCGCCCGGGCATGTACACCCGCACCGACAACCCCCTGCATTGCATCCAGGAGGTGATCGACAACGCCGCCGACGAGGCCCTGGCCGGCTTCGGCAAGCGCATCGACCTGACCCAGCATGCCGACGGCTCGGTGTCGATCGCCGACGACGGGCGTGGCATCCCCTATGGCCTGCACCCGGAAGAGGGCGTGCCGGTGGTGGAGATCGTCTTCACGCGCCTGCATGCCGGCGGCAAGTTCGACAAGGGTTCGGGCGGCGCCTACAGTTTCTCGGGCGGCCTGCATGGCGTGGGCGTCTCGGTGACCAATGCCCTGGCCAAACGCCTGGAAGTGACGGTCTGGCGCGAGGGCCAGGTGGCGAATCTCGCCTTCGAGGCCGGCGATGTGGTCGAGCCGGTGACGACGCGCAAGGGTGGCGCCAGCGGCGACCGCAAGCAGGGCACGACCGTGCGGGTCTGGCCCGATGCCAAGTATTTCGAGAGCGCGGAGCTGCCCAAGAACGAGCTGGTGCATCTGCTGCGCAGCAAGGCCGTGCTGATGCCGGGCGTCACCGTCACCCTGAAGAACGAGAAGACCGGTGACCTGCAGACCTGGTCCTACCAGGGCGGCCTGCGCGACTATCTGATGCAGACCCTGGTGGCCGATCCGCTGATCCCGCTGTTCGAGGGCGAGCAGTACGCCAGCGCCTCCGAGAGCGAGAACTTCGCCGAGGGCGAGGGCGCGGCCTGGGCCGTGGCCTTCACCGAGGAGGGTCAGGTCATGCGCGAGAGCTATGTGAACCTGATCCCGACGGTGGCCGGCGGCACCCACGAGTCCGGCCTGAAGGACGGTCTGTTCGGCGCGATCAAGGGTTTCATAGAAATGCATGCGCTTGCCCCAAAGGGCGTCAAGCTGATGCCCGACGATGTGTTCTCGCGCGCCTCCTTCGTGCTCTCGGCCAAGGTCTTGGATCCGCAGTTCCAGGGCCAGACCAAGGAGCGCCTGAACAGCCGCGATGCGCTGCGTCTGGTGTCCACCTATGTGAAGCCGGGGCTGGAGCTGTGGCTGAACCAGCATGTGGAGCTCGGCAAGAAGCTCGCGGAACTGGTGATCAAGCAGGCGCAAACTCGGCAACGCGCCAGTCAGAAGGTTGAAAAGCGCAAGGGCTCCGGGGTGGCCGTGCTGCCCGGCAAGCTGACCGACTGCGAAAGCCGCGATCTGCTGCACAACGAGGTCTTCCTGGTCGAGGGCGATTCGGCCGGCGGCTCGGCCAAGATGGGCCGCGACAAGGAGACCCAGGCCATCCTGCCGCTGCGCGGCAAGGTGCTGAACACCTGGGAGGTCGAGCGCGACCTGCTGTTCAAGAACAACGAGATCCACGACATCTCGGTGGCCGTGGGCGTTGACCCGCATGGCCCGAACGACAGCCCGGACCTCAGCGGCCTGCGCTACGGCAAGATCTGCATCCTCTCGGACGCGGACGTCGACGGCTCGCATATCCAGGTGCTGCTGCTGACCCTGTTCTTCCGCCATTTCCCCAAGCTGGTCGAGGCCGGCCATGTGTTCATCGCCCGGCCGCCGCTGTACCGGGTCGATGCGCCGGCGCGCGGCAAGAAGCCGGCCGCCAAGATCTATGCGCTGGACGAGGGCGAGCTGACCGCCACCTTGGACAAGCTGCGCAAGGAAGGCGCGCGCGAAGGTTCCTGGACCATCAGCCGTTTCAAGGGTCTGGGCGAGATGAGCGCGGAGCAGCTGTGGGACACGACCCTGAACCCCGAGACGCGGCGCCTCTCGCCGGTGCGCTATGGTGAGCTGGACTTCGGCCAGACCATCGAGGCGATCAACAAGCTGATGGGCAAGGGCGAGGCCGCCTCGCGTCGCGAGCTGATGGAAATCCACGGCGACGCCGTGGAAATCGATATATGACCCACCCCCTACGCGCTGCGCGCGCCCCCTCAAGGGGGCGCTGCCGACCGACCGGCGGAGCCGGATCGGCGGCAGCCGCTTGGGAATGCCGAACCTGTGCGGTGTTTTGCAAGGCAGGATCCTGCTGATGAAGACGGTCTACAACCAGCGCCACGGTTTGCATGCGGCCACGCACGAGTTCTTTCGTGGCCGCCTGGTGCCCGCCTTCGAGGTGCCGGCGCGGGCCGACTATGTGCTGAAGGCCGTGCAGGAGGCACGCCTGGGCGAGGTGCTGATGGCTCCGCTGGACCATGGCTTGGCGCCGCTGGAGCGCGTGCATGCGCCGGCCTATCTGCGTTTCCTGCAGGGCGCGCATGCCGAATGGCTGGCGCTGGGCGGGGCGGGCGATGCCTTTCCGGCCGTCTGGCCCATCCGCAGCCTGCGCGCCGATGTGGAGCCGCAGAGCTTCGCCGCCCGCATGGGCCTGTACTCGATGGACAGCGGCACGCCGCTGACCGCCGGGTCCTGGCAGGCCGCCTACTGGGGCGCGCAGGCCACGCTGACCGGGCTGAACATCGCGCTCGGCGATGAGAAGAAAAGCGCTTATGTGCTGACCCGCCCGCCCGGCCACCATGCCGGCGCGGACTTCTTCGGCGGCTACTGCTTCATCAACAACGCCGCGGTGGCGGCCCAGGCCGCGCGCGACGCGGGCCTGGCGCGGGTCGCGATCCTGGACGTCGACTACCACCATGGCAACGGCACGCAGGCGATCTTCTACGAGCGCGCCGACGTCTTCTATGCCAGCCTGCACGGCGACCCGCAGACCGAGTACCCCTTCTTCCTGGGGCACGCCGACGAGCGCGGCACCGGCGCGGGCCTGGGGCTGAATGCCAATGAGCCGCTGCCGGCCGGCAGTTCCAACGAGGCCTGGTTCGCGGCGCTGGACCGGCTGTTGGCCCGGCTGAAGGCCTATGCGCCCGAGCTGCTGATCGTCTCGCTGGGCGTCGATACCTATGGCGGCGACCCGATCTCGCATTTCAAACTGGACCGGCCGGAGTTCACCGAGATGGGCCGGCGCCTCGCCGGCTTCGGCGCGCCGCGCACCCTGTTCCTACAGGAGGGCGGTTACGCGACCGAGGCCATCGGCCACAACGTGGTGGCGGTGCTGCGGGGCTTTGAATCGCCATGAGCGCGCCCCGCGTCAGCCTGCGGCCGACGATGCTGTCGGACCTGGACTTCGTGGTCTCGGTCGAGCAGGACGCGGCCAACGCGCCCTTCATCACGGTGTGGGAGCGCACCCAGCATGAGGGCGCGATCCGCTTCCCGGACTCGCGCCATTTCATCGTCGAGAACGAGGCGGGCGCGGCGATCGGCTTTGTGATCCTGCAGGGCTGCCGCAACCCGCACCGCTCGGTGGAGCTCAAGCGCATCGTGCTGGCGCCAAGGTTTCAAGGTACCGGCCAGGGTCTGGGCCGCGCCTGCGTGCGCCAACTGAAGAAGCTGGCCTTCGCGCAGCTGCGGGCGCACCGTTTCTGGCTCGACGTCAAGGCCTTGAACACCCGCGCCCAGCATCTCTACCAGAGCGAGGGCTTCGTCGAGGAAGGGCGCTTGCGCGAGAGCGTGCGCGTCAGCGGCGCCGATGGCTATGACAGCCTGATCGTGATGTCGATGCTGGATCGCGAGTACCAGGCCCGCTTGGCGCTGGGCCAGGAGGCCGCATGAGGTATGGCAGGCTGTTATTCCTGCTGCTGGCCCTGGCGGGCCCGGCGCATGCCGAACTCTGGGGTTATGTGGACGGCGCCGGCGTCGCCCATATTGCCGCCCGGCCGCTGAGCAGCCGCTACAGCCTGGTAATGGGCGCGCCGCACGACGAGCCGGGCCGGGTGCCCGGCAAGCAGGACGGCAGCCAGGGGCTGCTGACCTGGCTGGAGTTCGCGCCCGAGGTCAAGAGCGTCCAGCCCTGGCTGCGCGAGGCCGCGGCGCACCATGGCGTGGACATGGAGTTGCTGAAGGCCATCATCGCGGTCGAGTCCGGTTTCAAGGCGGACGCGGTGTCGCCGCGTGGCGCGGTGGGCCTGATGCAGATCATGGCGCCGCCCGAGCAGGCGCGGCGCCTGCAGGAGCCGCGCCGCAATATCCAGGCGGGTGCGGCCCAGTTGGCGCGCCTGATCAGGCTTTTCGGCCGCATCGACGTGGCCCTGGGGGCCTGGAATGCCGGCGAGGGCACGGTGCGGCGCCACGGTGGCCAGATGCCGCCGATCGCCGAGACCCAGGCCCATGTCCATCTGGTGCTGGAACTCTACTGGGCCCTGCTGCAGCGAAGCCTGCCGGCCCAGGCCCGGCACCTAAGAATCCATAGCAGTTGATTTATGAGCGATACGAACACCCTCGATCTGTTCTCCACCCCGGCCGAGGAGCCGGGCGATGCCCTGACCCTGGCGCATTACGCCCAGCAGGCCTATCTCGAATACGCGCTCTCGGTCGTCAAGGGCCGGGCCCTGCCCGATGTCTGCGACGGCCAGAAGCCGGTGCAGCGCCGCATCCTGTACTCGATGGAGCGCATGGGCCTGTCCTTCTCGGGAACCTCCGGCGCGAAGCCGGTGAAGGGCGCGCGCGTGGTCGGCGACGTGCTGGGCCGCTTTCACCCGCATGGCGACCAGTCGGTCTACGACGCGCTGGTGCGCATGGCCCAGGACTTCAGCCAGCGCTACCCGCTGATCGACGGCCAGGGCAACTTCGGCAGCCGCGACGGTGACGGCGCCGCGGCGATGCGCTACACCGAGGCGCGCCTGGCGCCGATCGCGCGCCTGCTGCTGGACGAGATCGACGAGGGCACGGTGGAGCTGGTGCCCAACTATGACGGCTCGACCCAGGAGCCGCGCCAGCTGCCGGCGCGCCTGCCCTTCGTGCTGCTGAACGGCGCCTCCGGCATTGCGGTGGGCCTGGCCACCGAGGTGCCCAGCCACAATCTGCGCGAGGTGGCGGCCGCCGCGGTGGCGCTGCTGAAGAACGAGAAGCTCGGCGACGACGAGCTCTACCAGCTGCTGCCCGGCCCCGACTTCCCCGGTGGCGGCCAGCTGATCAGCTCCAACGAGGACATCCGCGCCGCCTATGCCTCGGGCCGCGGCAGCCTGAAGCTGCGGGCGCGCTGGAAGATCGAGGATCTGGCGCGCGGCCAGTGGCAACTGGTGGTCACCGAGCTGCCGCATGGCACCAGCTCGCAGAAGGTGCTGGAAGAGATCGAGGAGTTGTCCAACCCCAAGGTCAAGACCGGCAAGAAGGCCCTGAGCCAGGACCAGTTGCAGCTCAAGGCCAGCCTCTTGGCGGTGCTGGACTGCGTGCGCGACGAGTCCAGCAAGGACGCCCCGGTGCGCCTGGTGTTCGAGCCCAAGAGCCGCACGGTGGAGCAGCAGGAGCTGATCACGACGCTCCTGGCCCATACCAGTCTGGAGACCTCGGCCTCGGTCAACCTGACCATGATCGGCGCCGACGGCCGGCCGACGCAGAAGAATCTGCGCCAGATCCTCGTCGAATGGCTGGGCTACCGGCTGGCCACGGTGCAGCGCCGCACCCAGCACCGCCTGAGCAAGGTGCAGGACCGCATCCATGTGCTGGAAGGCCGCCAGCTGGTGCTCCTGAACATCGACGAGGTGATCCGCATCATCCGCAATGCCGATGAGCCCAAGCCGGCCCTGATCGAGCGCTTCCGCCTCTCGGACCGCCAGGCCGAGGACATCCTGGAAATCCGCCTGCGCCAGCTGGCGCGGCTGGAGGCGATCAAGATCGAGCAGGAGCTGAAGTCGCTGCGCGAGGAGCAATCGAAGCTGGAGGACATCCTCGGCAACGCGGGCGTGCTCAAGCGCACCGTGGTCAAGGAGATCGAGGCCGACGCCAAGCAGTACGGCGACGAGCGCCGCACCTTGATCCAGGAAGAAAAGAAGGCCGTCGCCGAGATCAAGGTAGTGGACGAGCCGGTCACCGTGGTCGTCAGCCTGAAGGGCTGGGTGCGCGCGCTGAAGGGCCACGAGGTGGATCCGGCCGCCCTGAGCTTCAAGTCCGGCGACCAGCTCTACGGCACCTTCCCCTGCCGCAGCGTCGATCCGCTGATCGTGTTCGGCAGCAATGGCCGGGTCTACTCGGTGCCGGTCGCCCTGCTGCCGGGCGGGCGCGGTGACGGCCAGCCGATCACCACGCTGATCGAGCTGGAAAGCGGCACCCAGATCGCGCATTACTACGCCGCCAGCCCGAGCCAGCGCCTGGTGCTGGCCGGCACCGGCGGCTTCGGCCTGATCGCCCAGGTCGGCGACCTGGTCGGTCGCCAGAAGGCCGGCAAGACCTTCCTGAGCCTGGAGGGCGAGGAAAAGCCGCTGCCGCCGAGTGCCGTGCCGGATGGCCTCGGCCAGCAGCTCGCCTGCCTGTCGCTGCAGGGGCGCCTGCTGAGCTTCGCGCTCGACGAGCTGAAGCACCAGCCCAAGGGCGGCCGCGGCCTGACCCTGATGGACCTGGAACCGAAGGATGCGCTGATCAGCGTGGCGGCCTATGCCCAGGTGCTGAGGGTGCTCGGCAGCGGTCGCGGCGGCAAGGCCAAGGAGGAGTTGCTGAAGGGGTCAGGCCTTGCCGCTTATGCCGGCAAGCGGGCGCGCAAGGGCAAGGCGGTCGAGGGCATGCAGAAGCTCATGCGGGTGCTCGCCGGCTGAAAAAACGCCTCATCGGAGGGCGTGTCGGATGCAATTCGGTGCACCCTCGCATCGTTTCGGGAATGTACTTACACACGGCAACAAGAAAGGTGCTAGTTGTCCCTAAGTCAAGGGCTTGGAGCGTGAAAAACTGCTCACGCTGCGGTGCACAATGAATTCGTCAGTCCGTTTTCATCCCTTCTTTTTTGGGAGTTCTACGATGAAGTTGAAACCGCTAGTCGCCGCCTCGATGGTGGCCCTTGCTTCCCTGAGCAGCCAAGCCGCCGACATGAATTGGGGCGCTCATGACCTGCTCGAACTGGGTGGCAGCGCCGTCAGCGGCCTGTTCCTGGATACCTACAGCTTCACGCTGACGGAGACCTCCACCGTCTCCAGCGGTGTGTTGACCTTCGGTGCCATTGCTCCGGCGGCCTATGGCCTGTATCAGGCCGACGGCACCGGCCTCGCCGCATGGACCTACGGTGGCACGTCCAGCACCAACACGCTGACGCTGGACGCCGGCACCTATTACTACTCGGTGTTCGGTCTGGCGACCGGCAGCGCTGCCTATGCGATCAGCTCGGCCGCCGCCGCCGTGCCGGTGCCCGAGCCCGAAACCTATGCCATGCTGCTGGCTGGCCTGGGTGTCGTGGGCTTCGTGGCCCGTCGCCGCAAGAGCGCCTGAGCGCCTGACGGCCAACGCCTTTGGCGCAAAGCGGATCTTCGGATCCGCTTTTTTCGTTTCAGGGCCGGCTCAGCGCCCCGGCGCATTCGGCCACCAGGGCCGGGCCCTTGTAGATCAGGCCTGTGTAGATCTGCACCAGGTCCGCGCCGGCCGCCAGCTTGGCGCGCGCATCGGCACCGCTCATCACGCCGCCGACGCCGATGATGGGATAGCCCGAGCCCAGCGCGGCGCGCAGCAGGCGGATCACGCGGTTGCTGGCGTCGAACACCGGGCGGCCCGACAGTCCGCCGGCCTCGTCGGCATGCGTGAGGCCCTGCACCGCATCGCGGGCGATCGTGGTGTTGGTGGCGATCACGCCGTCGATGCCGTTCTTCTGCAGGGTCTGGGCGATCACGGCCACCTGGGCCTCGTCCAGGTCCGGCGCGATCTTGACGAACATCGGCACGGCACGGCCCGAGGCCTGCTGCAGGGCCTGCTTGCGCGCCTGCAGGTGCGAGAGCAGGGCGTCCAGCGCCTCGTCGCTCTGCAGCGCACGCAGGTTCTTGGTGTTGGGGCTGGAGATATTGACCGTGATGTAGTCGGCGTGGGGGAACACGCCCTCCAGGCCTACAGCATAGTCGTCCACCGCGTTCTCGATCGGCGTGGCGGCGTTCTTGCCGATGTTCAGACCCAGCAGACCGCCGGCGGCGCGAAAGGAATGGGCGCGCTGCACATTGGCGATGAAGCTGGCCAGCCCCTCGTTGTTGAAGCCCAGCCGGTTGATCAGGGCCTCCTTCTCCGGCAGGCGGAACATGCGCGGCTTGTCGTTGCCGGGCTGGCCCTTGGGCGTCACCGTGCCCACCTCGATGAAGCCGAAGCCCATCGCGCCCAGGCCGTCGATGCAGCGGCCGTTCTTGTCCAGGCCGGCGGCCAGGCCGATGCGGTTCGGGAATTTCAGACCGGCGACCGTCACCGGGTCGGCGATGCGGCTCTGCGCCCACAGGCATTGGGCGGGCGTGTTCTGCAGCCGGGCGATCGCGCCCAGGGTCAGTTCATGCGCATGCTCGGGGTCCAGGCCGAACAGAAAGGGACGGGTGAGGGCGTAGGGAACGAGAGACATGGGGCGGGATTGTCTCATTGGCTCCCGGCGCTCAGTCCGACTCGCGGTCCCAGGGCGGCGTGTCCCCCAGCTTCTCCAGCATGAAGTCGATCAGCGCCCGCACCTTGGGGCTGGGCTGGCGATGCGGCAGATAGACGGCATAGAGCGTGTCGGCATCGGCCGTGCCGCCGACGGGCTGCCAGTCCGGCAGCAGGGCCTGCAGGCGACCGGCGCGCAGATCCGGGCCGATCGCATAGGTCGGCAGCACGGCCAGGCCCATGCCGGCCAGCGCCGCGGTGCGCAGCGACTCGCTGCTGTTGACCGTCAACCCGCTCTCGAAGCGCAGCGCCCCGCGCACCTCGACCTCCTGCTCGCCCAGGTCGGCATGGCGGAAGCGCCAGCGGTCGGACGCTTGCAGATAGCCGAAGCGCAGGCAGCGGTGCCGGGCCAACTCGGCCACCGTGGCGGGCCGGCCCTGCTGCTCCAGATAGGCCGGCGCGGCGCACAGTAGATAGCGCATGCGCGCCAGCCGGCGCGCCACCAGGCCCGGGCTGGGCTTGCCGGTCAGGCGCAGCACCACATCGAAGCCTTCCTCGGCCAAGTCCACATAGCGGTCGTTCAGGCCCAGCACCACCTGCAGCTGCGGATGACGGGCGCAGAACTCGCTCATCAGCGCGGTGAACTGCAGATTGCCGAAGGCCGTCGAGGTGGAGAGCCGCAGCACGCCGCGCGGCTCGTCCTGGCGACCGGCCAGCTCGTCCTCCAGCGCCTGGGCCTCCTCCAGCAGGCGCAGCGCGCGCTCGTAGACGCCGCGGCCCTCGGGCGTGGGGCTGACGCTGCGCGTGGTGCGCTGCAGCAGCCGCGTGCCGAGCTGCGCCTCCAGCCGGCTCACCTGCTTGCTGACGGCCGACTTGGTGCTGCCCAGCAGGCGCGCCGCGCCGGAGAAGCCGCGCGCGTCGACGACGCGGGCAAAGGCTTGCAGGTCTTCGAGTCGGCCCATGGTTTGTTCTCTGTTTGGAAACTCTGGGAGTCTAGTTTGATGGATTGTGTCTGGATTCCGTCGTTCCTACAGTGGGATTCATCGCCTACCCGCCGGAGAACCCCATGTCGACCCATTGCCTGAAAGCCCCGCCCGCCCTGCCGGCCATCGCGCCGCGCGGCGGGCTGGCCGCCTTTGCCGCCCTGAGCCTGCCGCTGCTCTTCATCCTGCTGTGGAGCAGCGGCTATGTGGCCGGCCGGCTGGGCCTGGCACACACCGGGCCTTTCACCCTGCTGGCCCTGCGCTTCGGTCTGGCGGCCCTGGTGCTGCTGGGCGTCGCGCTGGCGAGCCGCGCGCCCTGGCCGCGCGGCATCCGCGCCTGGGGGCATCTGGTCATGGCCGGGCTGCTGATGCAGGTGCTGCATTTCTCCGGCATCTACTACGGCCTGCGCCTGGGCCTGTCGGCCGGCGTGGCCGGCCTGCTGATCGGGCTGATGCCGCTGGCCACCGCACTGGGGGCGCATCTGTGGCTGGCCGAGCGTCTGGGTCGCTGGCAGCTGCTGGGCCTGGCGGGCGGCCTGCTGGGCGTGGCCCTGGTGGTGGCCGGCAAGCCGCTGAACGGCGCCGGTGGCTGGCCGGCCTATGCGGCGGCCCTGCTGGGATTGATGGGCCTGGTGCTGGGCACGCTCTACCAGAAGCGCTTCTGCAGCGGCATGGACCTGCGCAGCGGCAGCTGCGTGCAGATGCTGGTGTCGGCCCTGGCCGCCGCCATGCTGGCGGGGCCTACCGAGCATTTCGCCATCCACTGGAGCTTCGATCTGGTGTTCGCCGCGCTCTGGCTGAGCCTGGTCAACTCGATCGGCGCCTTCAGCCTGATGTTCCTGATGATGCGGCGCGGCCAGGCCTCCCGGGTGGCGCGGCTGTTCTTCCTGATCCCGGGCGTGTCGGCGCTGATGGGCTTCGTGTTGCTGGGCGAGCGCCTGCCGCTGCCGGCGCTGGCGGGTTTTGCGGTCTCGGCCCTGGCCGTGCTGGCGGGCAGCCTGGCCAAGAACCGATAATGCCGGGCGAATCTTTGGAGCCCCGCATGAAACCTCTGGACGATCCTCAGCACGACCGCGAAGTCGGCTCCCGCGATGCCACCCGCGACACCACCCGCACCGACGACACCCGCATCGGCGCCGTGCGCCCGCTGATCTCGCCGGCCCTGCTGCTGGACGAGCTGCCGCTGCCCGACGCCTCGCTGGAGCTGGTGGAGCGCGCGCGCCAGGAGATCGGCGCGGTGCTGCATGGCCGCGACGACCGCCTGCTGGTGGTGGTCGGCCCCTGCTCGATCCACGACCATGACCAGGCGATGGACTATGCGCGCCTGCTGAAGAAGACCCGCGACGAGCTGAGCCAGGACCTGCTGATCGTGATGCGGGTCTATTTCGAGAAGCCGCGCACCACGGTCGGCTGGAAGGGCTATATCAACGACCCGCGCCTGGACGGCAGCTTCCACATGAACGAGGGCCTGCGCCTGGCGCGCCAGCTGCTGCTTGACGTGACGGCCCTGGGCCTGCCGGCCGGCACCGAGTTCCTGGACCTGCTGTCGCCGCAGTACATCTCCGACCTGATCGCCTGGGGCGCGATCGGCGCGCGCACCACCGAGAGCCAGAGCCATCGCCAGTTGGCTTCGGGCCTGTCCTGCCCGGTCGGCTTCAAGAATGGCACCGACGGCGGCATCAAGGTGGCCAGCGACGCGGTGCTGGCCGCCCAGGCCAGCCATGCCTTCATGGGCATGACCAAGATGGGCGCGGCCGCGATCTTCGAGACCCGCGGCAACCAGGACTGCCACATCATCCTGCGCGGCGGCAAGGCGCCCAACTACGACGCCGCCAGCGTGCAGGCCGCCTGCGAGGCCCTGAAGGGCTCCGGCCTGCGCGAGCAGGTGATGATCGACTTCTCGCATGCCAACAGCAGCAAGAAGTACGAGCGCCAGATCGAGGTGGGCCGCGACGTCGCCGCCCAGATGAGCGCCGGCGACCGGCGCATCACCGGCGTGATGATCGAGAGCCATCTGCAGCCCGGCCGGCAAGACCTGGCCCCGGGCCAGACCAAGTCCGACCTGAAGCCCGGCGTCTCGATCACCGACGCCTGCCTGGGCTGGGCCCAGACCGAGCCGCTGCTGCGGGAGCTGGCCGCCGCCGTCCGCGCCCGACGCAAGACCTGACCCTTCCCCTACGCGCTGCGCACGCCCCCTCAAGGGGGCGAGCCCGGCGGACCGGCGGAGCCGGATCCGCGGGCTCCGCTGGGTCGACCGGCAAGACGGCGGCGTTCAAGCTTTTTTCGGACTAGCTACACCATGACCCAAGACGAACTCAAGACCCTGGTCGGCCAGGCCGCCCTGCAATATGTCACGCCCGGCAGCATCGTCGGCGTCGGCACCGGCTCGACGGTGGACAAGTTCATCGACGCGCTGGCCGCCAGCGGCATGCCGCTCAAGGGTGCCGTGTCCAGCTCGCTGCGTTCCACCGAGCGCATGCAGGCGCTGGGCATCAGGATCCTGGAGGCGTCGGAGGTCGAGAGCCTGCCGGTCTATATCGACGGCGCCGACGAGATCGACCACCGGGGCCACATGATCAAGGGCGGCGGCGCGGCGCTGACGCGCGAGAAGATCGTGGCCGACCTGGCCGAGCGCTTCGTCTGCATTGCCGACGAGAGCAAGCTGGTCGACACGCTCGGCAAGTTCCCCCTGCCGGTCGAGGTGATCCCGATGGCCGCGGCCCAGATCGTGCGCCGCTTCGCCGCGATGGGAGCCCAGGCCGGCCTGCGTGCCGGCTGCGTCACCGACAACGGCGGCCACATCCTCGACGTGCGCGGCCTGGCGATCCAGGATCCCGCGGCCTTCGAGGCCGAGCTCAATCAATGGCCGGGCGTCGTCACCGTGGGCGTGTTTGCCCGCAACAAGGCCGCGGTCTGCCTGCTGGGCACCGCCGACGGCGTGCGCACGCTGAGCTTCTGAGCCTGGCCCGCCTGGTCAGACCGGGTCAGGCCGGTGGCGCCAGCGGGTCGCCGAGCCGCGCCGCGCAGGCCGCGTGCACGCAGCCGCGCAGCCCGCGGTGGGCCGGATCGCCGCCCTGCTGCTCCTTGCGCTGCCGGTGGCCTTAGCGGCGTTGCGGGGCCGGGCGCGCCGGCCCTGAGCCCCCGCGCCCGTTCAGAAGGTCTCCCAGTCCCCCGCTTCTGCAGCCGGAGCGGCTGCGGGGCGGGGCGACGGCAGGGCCGCTGCGGCTGCCGCGACCGGTTTTTTCGCTGCGGCGCGCGGCGCGGGCCGGGCGGCCAGCGGGCGGGCCGCGGGTTTCGAGGCCGCTGAGGTGAAGGCCGTCGTCACGGCGCCGACCGGGCCGCGCGCATCGAGACGGAACACGCCGATGGCCGTCGACAGGCGGCCCGACTGGTCCTTCAGGCTTTCGGCCGCCGAGGCCGCTTCCTCCACCAGCGCGGCGTTCTGCTGCGTCATCTGGTCGAGCTGGGTGACGGCGGCGTTGACCTGGTTGATGCCGTCGCTCTGCTCGCGCGCGGCGGCGCTGATCTCGCCGATGATGTCGGAGACGCGCTGCACGCTGGCCACGATGTCGCCCATGGTGTTGCCCGCATCCTGCACCAGCTGGGTGCCGGACTCGACCCGCTCGGTGCTGGCACCGATCAGCGCCTTGATCTCCTTGGCCGCCTCGGCCGAGCGCTGCGCCAGCGAGCGCACCTCGGAGGCGACGACCGCGAAGCCGCGGCCCTGCTCGCCGGCGCGCGCCGCCTCGACCGCGGCGTTCAGCGCCAGGATATTGGTCTGGAAGGCAATGCCGTCGATCGTGCCGATGATGTCGTTGATGCGGCGCGAGCTGGCGCTGATCTCCTCCATCGTGGCCACCACCTGGGCCACCACCTGGCCGCCGCGCTGCGCCACCTCGGCGGCCGAGCTGGCCAGCTGGTTGGCGGTCAGGGCCGAGTCGGCGGTCTGTCGCACGGTGCCGGTCAGCTGCATCATCGAGGCGGCGGCCTGCTGCAGATTGGAGGCGGTCTGCTCGGTGCGGGCCGAGAGGTCGTGGTTGCCCATCGCGATCTCGGCGCTGGCGGTGCCGATGCTGTCGGTCGAGCCGCGCACCTCGCCGATCAGCTTCAGCAGCGATTCCTGCATGGTCTTCAGCGACAGCAGCAGCCGGCCGGTCTCGTCCAGGCTGCGCGGCGTGATGCTGCGGGTCAGGTCGAAATTGGCGATGGCATCGGCCACGCCGGCGGCCTCGCGCAGCGGCAGGGTGATCGAGCGGGTCAGCCAGACGGCCAGCGCCGCGCCCACCGCCAGCGCGCACAGGGCGAATACGACCAGGCCCGTGCGGGCGGTGCTGTTGGCCTGGTCGACCCGCTTGGCGGCGGCGTCCAGCTGTTCGCGCTGCGCCTGCACGATCTGCTTGATCGCGTCCTGGAAGGCGGTGGCCGCGGGCTGGAACTGGCCGTCGAAGATCTGCCGTGCCTTGTCGGCATCGCCCGCCTTCTTGGCGGCGCTGACCGCGTCGCGCGTGCTCAGATAGCCCTTGCGCGCCTCCGACAGCTTCTCGAACAGGGCGCGTTCTTCGGAGGTGCTCATCAGGCCGTCCAGCTGCTTCTGCAGTTCGCTGGACTGCTTGGTCGATTCGGCCGCCGTCGCGGCGAAGAATTCGGCCAGGGCCGGGTCGGCGCTCACCGCGATCGCGCTGGTGCGGTTCACGCCGTTGGTAATGTTGCGGTACCAGTCGGAGGCGATGCGCTCGCTCACCAGGGAGTTCTGGTACATGTCCGTCGTCTCGGCGGCCACGCGCGATAGCGCCCAGTAGCCCAGGCCGGACCCGGCAAAGGCGATCACGAGCACGAGGCTCAGCACGGCGCCGAGGCGCTGGCCGATCGATCGGCCGGAAAAAAGTTGGCTCAGCATGATGTCTCCACAACGGCAGCGGCCCGGCGTTGGCCAGCGGGCCGTGCCGGGTTCTCTGCTCTGTATAGCGGCCGTTGCGGCGAAAAGTTAAGGGCTTTCCGCGCCGCCGCCCCGGCGCCAGCCGGCGCGGACGTGAAAACGTGCCGGATCGAGCGCATCCAGCAGGCCGGCCTCCAGCGGCCGGGGCGCGCCGGTGAGCTGGGCCGCCACCAGCTCGCCGGCCAGCGCGGCCCAGCTGATGCCGCGCGAGCCCAGGCCCATGCAGACGGCCAGGCCCGGCAGGCGCGGCAGGAAGCGCACCTGGTCGGCGCGGCCCGCATGGCCCGGCGCCGGCAGCCCGCCCAGCAGGGGCAGGCGATCGGGCGTCAGCAGACGCCAGCCGACGCGCCCGGCCAGCGCTGCCTCGGGTACCTCGAGCAGCCCCGCCAAGCTGGCCCATTGCGCCAGGTTCTGCCGCTGGTCGGCGATGCGCAGCTGCGGGTCGGCGTCGCCGTCCTGCGTCGTCGCGCCGCACCAGAGGCCGCCGCGGCCGTCCGCCAGCGCGTAGCCGGCGCCCGCCACCGGCAGGCGGGGCAGGGGGGCGGCCTCGGGCAGGTGGCTCAGCTGGCCGCGCTGCGGCATCAGCGGCAGCCCGGGCGCCAGCGTTCGCAGCAGGGCCAGGCCGGACGCGCCGCCGGCCAGCACCAGGGCGGGCGCCTCGGCCAGCGTCTGGCCGGCGGCGTTCAGCGCCCGCCACGCGCCTTGGTCATCTTGATGCAGCGCGGCGACCTCGGCGTCCGGGCACAGGCGCGCGCTGCTGGCCTTGAGCAGGGCCTGGACATAGTCGGCCGGGGGCAGGGCGCCGCCACCGGGGTAGAACCAGGCCGGCTGCGTCAGGGGCAGGCCGGACAATGCGGCGGCCTCGGCGGCGTCGAGCGCCTGCAGATAGTCGTCAGGCAGGCCCTGTTCGGCCAGCCGAGCGCGCATCCATGCCAGCTCGTGGCTGGTTTCCAGGCGCAGCAGGCCCTGCTGCAGCCAGGGCAGCGGCGGCAGCAGGGCCAGGCTGCGCTGGCAGGCCAGCGCGGCGGCCCGGTTCAGGCGCGCATGCGGACCGTCGCCGGGGTTGAAGGTGCCGTGGAACAGGCCACCCGGGTTGCCCGATGCGCCCCGGGCCGTGGCCGGCAGGGCGTCCAGCACGGTGACGGCCAGGCCCTGGCGCTGCAAGGCCCAGGCGCAGGCCGCGCCGGCCAGGCCGGCGCCGATCACGAGTGCCGTGCGGGCTCCGGCGGCCAGCGGCTCGCGCCCGGCCGGGCGCTGCGCCCGGTGGCGCGGCGCGAAGCGGGCCACCGTCATGCGGCCCTTCTTGGCAAAGCCGGGCCGCTTCTCGACCTCGAAACCGGCGCCGCGCAGATGCTCCTGCACCTGTGGCGCGGTGCTCCAGGTGGCGGCCGTGGCATCGGGCGCAGCCAGGCGGCCCAGGGATTTCAGGGCGTAGCGGTCCCAGATCTCGGGGTTCAGCGCGGGCGAGAAACCGTCGAGGTAGAAGGCATCGACCTCGGCCACCAGCTCGGCCAGCCAGTCGCGCGCATCGCCCAGGGCCAGCAGCAGGCGCACCTTGCCGCCCTCGAAGTCCAGTGCATGGAGGTTCGGCGTCAGCGGTGGCCAGGCCCGCTGCAGCCGGGCGGCGAGCTCGGGCTCGGGGCTGGCGGCATGGGCGCGCGCCAGGTCCGCGCGCGTCAGCGGGTGCTTCTCGATGCTGATGAAGACCAGGCGCTCGCAGCGTGCCGGATCGTCGCGCCAGGCGGCCCAGCTGGCCAGAAAATTGTTGCCCAGGCCGAAGCCGGTTTCCAGGATCACGAAGCGCGCACGGCCGGCCCAGCGCTCGGGCAGGCGGTTGCCGCCCAGGAAGACATGGTGTGCCTGGGCAAAGGCGCCGGCGCGGGCGTGGTAGACATCGCCATAGTCGGGCGCCCGCGGCGCGGCGGCGTCGCTGAAATCGACGCGGGCGGGGAGGATGGGCTGGGTCTTCATGCGGGGGGCGCAGTATCGCCGCATTGCTGCCCGGCGGCCGGCGACCGGATGGCCGCGCGCCTCAGGTCAGCAGCCACAGGCCGGCGCCAGCCAGGGCCAGCGAGCCGAGCAGGGCCGTGGCAACCCCGCGCGCGAAGCGCCAGCCGCCGGCGATCAGGGCGGTCAGCAAGCGGGTCAGGCTGTTGCAAGCGATCGCCAGCAGCACGCCCTGCAGCAGCACGGGAGCGGCGATCTGCCCGCTGTTGCGCAGCGCGGCCAGCGAGGCCACCGGCGCATGAGCATCGGCCAGGGCGGCCAGGGCCACGGCGCCCATCAGGCCCTGTTCCCCGAACTGCTGCTGCGCCCAGGTGGTCAGCAGGGCCACCAGGCTCAGCAGTATGCCCAGCAGCAGGGCCTCGCGCAGGCGCAGCGGCCGCTGGCCGGGAGCGGGCTCCGGCAGGGCCGCCTTGGCGCCCCGGGCCAGCAGCGTCGCGCAGGCGCCGGCCCACAAGGCGCCCAGCAGGGCCGGCAGCGCGAAGGCGCGCGCGGCCGGCGGGTTCAGGGCCAGCAGCAGCAGCAGGGCCTGCAGCCAGGTCGCCGCGGTGGACATCACCGCGCCGGCCGCGCAGGCGCTGGCCAACCGGGGTTCGCGGCGCGCCCGCGCGCCCATGGCCGCGATGGTGGCGGTGCTGGACACCAGGCCGGAAAACAGGCCGGCCAGCGCCAGGCCCGCACGGGCCCCGACCACGCGCAGCGCCACATGACCGGCGGCCTGCATGGCCAGCAACAGCAGCACCAGGGCCATCAGCGCCTGCGGCCGCATCCCGCCCAGCCAGGGCTGGGGCTCGGCCGGCAGCAGGGGCAGCACCACCAGGGACAGCGCGCCCAGCAGCAGGCCATCGTGCAACTCCTCCTCGCGCAGCAGCCGGGTCGCGAAGCGATGCAGCCGGCTGCGCGACGCCAGCAGCACGGTCAGGACCAGGGCCGCAGGGGCGCCCAGCCGCGGCAGCTGCATGCACAGCACGCCGATCAAATAGGTCAGCAGCAGCGCCACCTCGGTGGTGAGGCCGGGATCCCGTCGCAGCGAGCGCCAATAGGCCAGGGCGGCGAGCGCGGCAATGCTGACGGCACCGACCAGCACCAGGCCGGGCACCGCCAGGCCCTGGGCCAGCGCGCCGGCCAGCGCCACCAGGGTGAAGCTGCGGATGCCGGCCGGCTCGCGCCCCGGGCCGCGGCCCTTGCGGCGCTCGCGCTCCAGGCCGATCAGCAGGCCGCCGCCCAGCGCCACCAGCAGGCCGGTCAGCAGCGTCGTGGCGTCGGGGCTCACCGCGTTCACGGTGCCACCATCTGCCGGGGCATAGGCACCATGGGCACGAAGGCGCCGTCCAGCCCGATCTCGCGGACCCCGCCCGCCAGCTTGGCGCCGCGACCATCACCGACCCGGAAGCCGGGGGAGACGATGTGGTGGCGCGCACCGATAACCGCGTCGGCCGCGCCGCGGAAGCTGTTCTTCATGGGGTGTCCCGCTGCAGCAGAAACCCACATTACAGCAAGGCGAGCGCCGCGTGGTCTTCACCCCTCCCAAGCACGCGCTGGCGCCGAGCGGCCGCAACGAAAAAGCCCAGCCGAGGCTGGGCTTGCGAGCGGTGCAACCGGGCTCAGCGCTTGGGCTGGGTCAGGCGCGGACCGTTGCCAGGGCGCGGGGCAGCGCCATCGCGGCGCGGCTGGCCGCCGCCGCCGCCCTGGGGGCGGCCCGAGGCCTGCTGCGGGCGGCCACCCTGGCCGCCACCGTTCTGGCCGGGACGTCCGCCGCCGTTCTGACCCGGGCGTCCGCCGCCCTGGCCGCCGCGACCACCGCCACCACCACCCCGGCCGCCGGCCGGGTTGGGCGCGCGGCCGCGGCTGCCATTGGTGTTCAGCACCATGCGGCCCAGCACGATGGGCTCGGGACGCTCGTTGGGGTCGGGCGTGAAGCCGGGCACGATCTCCTTGGGGATCTCGCGCTTGATCAGCTTCTCGATCTCGCGCAGGAAGCCGTTCTCGTCCACGCAGACCAGGCTCACGGCCTCGCCCTTGGCGCCGGCGCGGCCGGTGCGGCCGATGCGGTGCACATAGTCCTCGGGGACGTTGGGCAGCTCGTAGTTGACGACATGGGGCAACTGGTCGATGTCGATGCCGCGCGCCGCGATGTCGGTGGCCACCAGCACGGCCAGCTCGCCGCTCTTGAACTCGGCCAGCGCCTTGGTGCGCGCGCCCTGGCTCTTGTTGCCATGGATGGCCATGGCGCTGATGCCCTGGTCGTTCAGGAAGTCGGTCAGGCGGTTGGCGCCATGCTTCATGCGCGTGAACACCAGCACCTGATGCCAGTCGCCCTGCTTGATCAGATGGGCCAGCAGCTCCTTCTTGCGCTCGCGCCCGACCGGATGCACCTTCTGGGCGATCGCGTCATTGGTCTGGTTGCGGCGCGCCACCTCGATCAGCGCGGGCTGGTTCAAGAGGCGGTCGGCCAGGTTCTTGATGTCGTCGCTGAAGGTGGCCGAGAACAGCAGGCTCTGCTTCTTCTGCGGCAGCACGGCCAGCACCTTCTTGATGTCATGGATGAAGCCCATGTCCAGCATGCGGTCGGCCTCGTCCAGCACCAGGATCTCGACCTTGCTGAGGTCCAGGGTGCCCTGCTGGTGATGGTCCAGCAGGCGGCCCGGCGTGGCGACCAGGATGTCGACGCCGTCGCGCAGGCGGTTGACCTGGGGTTGCATGCCCACGCCGCCGAACATCACCATGCTGGAAAGCGGCAGGTATTTGCCGTAGGTCTTGACGCTTTCCTCGACCTGGGCGGCCAGCTCGCGGGTGGGGGTCAGCACCAGCGCACGCACCATGGGGCGGCCGCGGGCGTTCTTCACCGGCTGGCCGGCGGCCAGGCGATGCAGCATCGGCAGGGTGAAGCCGGCGGTCTTGCCGGTGCCGGTCTGGGCACCGGCCATCAGATCGCCGCCCTTCAGGACGGCGGGGATGGCTTGCGCTTGGATGGGGGTGGGGGAGGTGTAGCCGGCGTCGGCGATGGCCTTCAGCAGCGGTGCCGCGAGGCCCAGGGAATCGAATGTCATTGACTGCAATATGAGCACGGGGCCCTGTGAGCGTGGCCGCGTCGCATTGTGTGCGGCGCCAGTCTTCGGACCACGCAAGGAGCGTGCGTTGGCTCAAAAAAATAACGCTGCGCAAAGACTGTGATGCGCAGCGTTGGGCGGCATTGTAGCCGGCCTGGGCGCTGCGCGTCGCCCTGTGTCAAGCGCCGGTAAATAGCGGGTGTCTTGCGGCCATCTTTGCCGCAACGGACACATGGGCCCGCCCTAGGCTTGCCGCAGTTTCAATCGACCCGAACCTTGCCCATGTCCCTGCCCGATCTCGACGCGCAGCAGGCTCGCCTGCTGCTGTGCGACCCCGATGCGATCACCCGTTCGATGCTCTGCGACGCGCTTGCGCTGTGGGGCTATCAGCTGAGCGTGGCGGGTGACACCGCGGCGCTGGAGGACGCGGACAGCGGGCGCTACGAGCTGCTGCTGCTCGATCCGCAGGACGCCCAGGGGCGCGGCTGGCAGCGGCTGGGGGCGCTGCGGGCCCGCTCGCGCCTGCCGGTGCTGGCCCTGCTGAGCGACAACGCGGTGCTCGACCGGGTGCTGGCGCTGGAGTTGGGGGCCGACGCGATTTGCCCCAAGCCGCGCAACCCCCAGGACTTGCACGAGCTGCGCCTGCGCCTGCAGGGGCTGCTCCGGCGCAGCCGGGATGAGCGCCCGCTGCGGTTCGGCCGTTGGCATCTGGACATCCAGACCCGGCGCCTGTGCGGCCCCAACGGCTTCAGCACGGCACTGGCGCCGGCCGAATACCGGCTGCTGCGTGCCTTCCTGGAGCGGCCGCACAGCATCCTGTGCCGTCAGGAGTTGCTGGGCCTGGTGCGCGGGCGCGGCGAGGCCTCGCTGGCGCGCAACATCGATCTGCTGGTCTCGCGCCTGCGCCAGAAGCTGGACGACGACGCCCGCGAGCCGCGCCTGATCCGCACGGTGCGCGGCCTGGGCTATCTGTTCGATCCGCCCGAGGTCTGAACCCCGGCCGCGAGCTCTCTGCGACAATAGCGTCTGTTGTGCGGGCCAGGAGTGAGTCATTCCCGGGCCCGCGTTCGCTTTTCCGCTTCTCCGAAACCTCGCGAGCACCCATGGCCCAGTACGTCTTTTCGATGAACCGCGTCAACAAGACGGTTCCCCCCAAACGCCACATCCTCAAGGACATCTCGCTGTCCTTCTTCCCCGGCGCCAAGATCGGCGTGCTGGGCGTGAACGGCTCCGGCAAGTCGACCATCCTGAAGATCATGGCTGGTGTCGACAAGGAGTTCGAGGGCGAAGCCATCGCGATGCCCGGCATCAAGATCGGCTACCTGGAGCAGGAGCCGCGCCTGAACCCCGAGCAGACCGTGCGCGAGGCGGTGGAGGAGGGCATCGGCGGCGTGCTGGCCGCGAAGAAGCGCCTGGACGAGGTCTATGCCGCCTATGCCGAGGAAGATGCCGACTTCGATGCATTGGCCGCCGAACAGGGCGAGCTGGAGGCCGTCATCGCCGCCGCGGGCAGCGAGAACACCGATCTGCAGCTGGAGCTGGCCGCCGACGCGCTGAACCTGCCGCCCTGGGATGCGGTCATCGGCGTGCTGTCCGGCGGCGAGAAGCGCCGCGTCGCGCTGTGCCGTCTGCTGTTGAGCAAGCCGGACATGCTGCTGCTGGACGAGCCGACCAACCACCTGGACGCGGAATCGGTCGAATGGCTGGAGCAGTTCCTGCAGCGCTTCCCCGGCACCGTGGTGGCCATCACCCACGATCGCTACTTCCTGGACAACGCCGCCGAGTGGATCCTGGAACTGGACCGCGGCCACGGCATCCCCTGGAAGGGCAACTACTCCGACTGGCTGGACCAGAAGGAAAAGCGCCTGGAGACCGAGCAGAAGAGCGAAGACGCGCGCATGAAGGCGATGAAGGAGGAGCTGAAATGGGTTCGCTCCAACGCCAAGGGCCGCCAGGCCAAGAGCAAGGCGCGTCTGGCCCGCTTCGAGGAGCTCTCGGACGTCGAATACCAGCAGCGCAATGTCACCAACGAAATCTTCATTCCCGTGGCCGAACGCCTGGGCAATGAGGTGGTCGAGTTCGAGAACGTCAGCAAGAGTTTCGGCGACCGCGTGCTGATCGACAACCTGTCGTTCAAGGTGCCGGCCGGCGCCATCGTCGGCATCATCGGCCCCAACGGTGCCGGCAAGTCGACGCTGTTCCGCATGCTGCAGGGTGTGGAGCAGCCGGATT
This sequence comes from Roseateles sp. GW821-FHT09B06, assembly GCF_059418245.1. Taxonomy (NCBI): domain Bacteria; kingdom Pseudomonadati; phylum Pseudomonadota; class Betaproteobacteria; order Burkholderiales; family Sphaerotilaceae; genus Roseateles; species Roseateles sp. GW821-FHT09B06. The sequence goes on from NZ_JBWKPM010000004.1 coordinate 236,640, forward strand.
CGGGCACGGTCAAGATTGGCAAGACGGCCAAGATGGCCTTCGTCGACCAGAGTCGTCAAAGCCTGGACGCGGACAAGACCGTCTGGCAGGACGTTTCCGGCGGTCTGGACAACATCACGGTGGGCAAGTTCGTGATGCCCAGCCGCGCCTATCTGGGCCGCTTCAACTTCAAGGGCAACGATCAGCAGAAGATGGTCGGCCAGCTGTCCGGCGGTGAGCGCGGCCGCCTGCACCTGGCCAAGACCCTGGCCCAGGGCGGCAATGTGCTGATGCTGGACGAACCGTCCAACGACCTGGACGTCGAAACCCTGCGCGCGCTGGAAGAGGCGCTGCTGGAATTCGCCGGCTCGGCCATGGTGATCTCGCATGACCGCTGGTTCCTGGACCGCATCTGCACCCATATCCTGGCCTGCGAAGGCGATTCGCAGTGGTTCTTCTTCGACGGCAACTTCCACGAGTACGAGGCCGACAAGAAGAAGCGCCTGGGCGAGGAGGGCGCGCGCCCGAAGCGCATGCGCTTCAAGCCGATCAAGTGATCGAACAAGGCGGGTAAGCAAACGCAAAGGGGCCTTCGGGCCCCTTTTTTTGTCCTTTGTGGATCTTTACATTGGAGGCATGGGGCCGATACGCGGGTCGCCGACCATTGCATCACCGCAATGGCTGAAGGAGCCTCTGATGTCCAAGATGAACCTGATGCGAGTCTTGAAGGCCGGCGCCCTGGTCTCGGCGCTGAGCCTGGGCGCCATCGCCGCGCAGGCGCAAGCGTCCATGGGCCACGGCATGTCCCACCACGGCGGCCCCGGCAGCCACCGCACCGAGCATATGCTGGACCTGGTCGATGCCAGCGATGCCCAGCGCGCCCAGATCAAGCAGATCATGAAGAGCGCGGCCGACGAACTGAAGCCCCAGCGCGACTCGCTGCATCAGCTGCATCAGCAGGGCCGTACCCTGCTGGCCGCCCCCAGCATCGATGCCGCCGCGGTGGAGGCGGTGCGCCAGCAGGCCCAGGTCCTGCACGAGCAGGTCAGCAAGCGCATGAGCCAGGCCCTGATCGCCTCCGCCAATGTGCTGACGCCCGAGCAGCGCAGCAAGCTGGCCGAGCGCATGGCCGAGCGCATGGCCAAGCGCGAGGCGCGCCGGGCCGAGCATGGCAAGGACCATGGCCCGCGCCGCGGCCAGTAAGCACCGCGAGACTGGCTTATGCTTGACGCTCCCATGTCCGGGGTCCAGGCCGCGGCGCGCCGTGCCGCCGCTCAGCGCCCCATGTCCGCGTATTCCATGAGCACCCGACTGCTTCTTGTTGACGACGATGCCCGGCTCACCTCGATGCTGGGCGACTACCTCAGCGCCGCCGGCTTCGAGGTGGCGGTGGCGGGCTCGCTGGCCCAGGGGCGCCAGGCCCTGGAAGGGGCGCTGCCCGAACTGCTGGTGCTGGACCTGATGCTGCCCGACGGCGATGGGCTGGACTTCTGCCGCGCGCTGCGCGGCGATGCGCGCACGCGCCGCCTGCCGGTGCTGATGCTGTCGGCCCGCGGCGAGCCGATGGACCGCATCCTCGGCCTGGAACTGGGTGCCGACGACTACCTGCCCAAGCCCTTCGAGCCGCGCGAGCTGCAGGCCCGCATCAAGGCGTTGCTGCGCCGCGCCGAACCGGAGGGCGAGGGTGACGATGTGCTGCGCTTCGGTCGCCTGGAGATCGATCTGGCCGCACGCGTGGCGCGCCTGGACGGCAAGACCTGCGACCTGACCAGCCACCAGTTCGACCTGCTGGTGGTGCTGGCGCAAAGCCCCGGACGGGTGCTGAGCCGCGACCAGATCATGGATGCGCTGAAGGGGCATCCGCTGGACGCGTTCGACCGCTCGATCGACGTGCATGTCTCGCGCATCCGCGCCGTGATCGAGGACGACCCGAAGAACCCGCGCCGCGTGCTGACGGTGCGCGGCGTCGGCTATGTGTTCGCGCGCAAGCAGGATGCCGAGGGCGGCAACACCTGACCCCACGATGATGAAACAGAGCCGCCTGCTTTGAAGTCGCTGTACCTCCGCATCTACCTGACCCTGGTGACCCTGCTGCTGGCCTTTGCCTTCGGCTCGGCCTGGCTGTTCCAGCTCCAGATGGAGGAGGAGCGGGGCGGCTTCGAGGCGGCGGCGGTCGAGCGCCTGAGCTCGATGGCGCTGCTGATCCATGGCGCGCTGCCGCCCGCCGAGGCGCCGCGCGCGCAGCAGGCCGAGTCGCTGCGCGACTGGGGCCAGCGCCTGCGCATGGCGATCGCGCTGAACGACGCCAAGGGCGAGCGCATCGCCGCGTCGGAACAGTTCCAGCGCCGCGAGGACGAGCCGGGCATACGCCGGCTCGAGGTGCCGCTGGACGACGGCCGCAGCCTGACCCTGCTGCGCGGCATGCGCATGCCGCGCGCGGCCGGCCCCGGCGACGCGCCGGGTGCGATGCCCGGCCCGCCGGGCGCTTCACCGGGCGAGATGCGCCGGCTGGCGCGGCGCGACGATTCGCTGTGGCCGATGCTGGGGCCGCTGCGCCTGCCCAGCGGCGAGGCGCTGGCGGTGTTCCTGGTGCTGCTTTTCCTGGGCGTGGCGGCCGGCGCCTATCCGGTGGTGCGGCGCCTGACGCGGCGACTGGAGAACCTGCAGCGCGGCGTCGAGCGTTTCGGCGCGGGCAATCTGACGCAGCGGGTCAAGGACGAGGGGCGCGACGAGGTCGCCAAGGTGGCGGCCAGCTTCAACCGCGCGGCCGACCAGATCGAGACGCTGCTGCGCTCGCACCAGAGCCTGCTGGCGAATGCCAGCCATGAGCTGCGCTCGCCGCTGGCGCGGCTGAAGATGGCCTTCGCGATGCTGGACGGCGCCAGCCCGGCCCAGCGCGTGCGCCTGCAGCAGGAGATCGACACCAATATCGGCGAGCTCGACGCGCTGGTCGAGGAGGTGCTGCTGGCCAGCCGGCTGGAGGCCGGCGCCGCGGCGCACGAGCCGGAGCAGGTGGACCTGCTGGGCCTGGCGGCCGAGGAGGCCGTGCGCACCGGTGCCGAGGTCGAGCCGGAGTCGGCCGTGACCGATTTCCATGTGCTGGGCGAGGAGCGCCTGCTGCGCCGCGCGCTGCGCAATCTGCTGGAGAACGCGCGCCGCTATGGCGGCGGCGCCCAGGTGCTGCTGGAGTTGCGCCGGCGCGCCAACCGGCTGGAGCTGCGCGTCTGCGACCGCGGGCCGGGCGTGCCGGCCGAGATGCGCGAGCGCATCTTCGAGCCCTTCTTCCGCATGCCCGGCCATGCCGAGCAGGCCGGCGGCGTGGGCCTGGGCCTGTCCCTGGTCAAGCAGATCGCCGAACGCCACCGCGGCAGCGTGCGTTGCGAGGCCCGCGAGGGCGGCGGCAGCTGCTTCGTCCTAAGCCTGCCGGTCTAGCGTCGCCTCGCGCGCCTCGGCGCGGTGCACGGCGGCCAGATAGGCCGAGAGGCCGGCGGCCGCGAGCAGCAGGCCGGCGGTGGCCGCGCCCCAGAAGCCGCCGGCGCCGTGCAGCCAGGCGGGCACCCAGGGGGCGCCGCCGAAGGCGAGGAAATAGCCGCCGCCGATGCCGACGCCCCAGATGGCCAGCGCATAGATCACCATCGGCGCGGTGGCGATATGGTGGGCGCGCAGCACGAAGGCGGCCAGGGTCTGGGCCGCATCGCCCATGTGGAACAGCCAGACCCACAGCAGCAGCGGCAGGGCCGCGGCCACGATGGCGGCGTCCCGGGTGTACAGCCCGAGCACCTGCTCGCGCGCGAAGAACACGCCGGCGCCCAACAGGCAGGAGATCGCCAGCGCGATCTCCAGGCCGTGCCAGCCGATGCGGCGTGCGTCCCGGGCGTCCTGCGCGCCGACGCGCTGAGCCACCAGGGTGCCGGCGGCATTGGCCAGGGCCAGCGGCATCATGAACATCAGGGCCACCAGATTGGCCGCCAGCTGGTGGCCGGCCACGGCCGTTGGGCCGAGCCGCGCGATGAAAATGGCCATGAAGGTGAAGCCGGTGACCTCGATCAGGATCGATCCGCCCATCGGGATTCCCAGCTTCAGCTGCGCCTTGATCGCCTCCCAGCGCGGCGCATGCAGGCCGCCGCGCTGCAGGCCGAAGCGGGCATAGAAGGGATCGCGGCGCAGCAGGATCAGGCCGACCAGCAGCTGGCTCCACATCACGATCACGGTCGCCAGCGCGCAGCCCACCGCCCCCATGGCGGGCAGGGGGGCGGAGCCGCGGATGAAGAGCAGGCTCAGCGGCACCTTGATGGCGAGACCCAGCAGCTGCAAGGCCATCACAGCCTTGGGCCGCGAGACCGCGGTGTTGAAGCCGCGGTAGGCCGTGAAGATCAGCGCGGCGGGCAGGCTGAAGGCCAGGGTGCGCAGATAGGCGCGCACCTTGGCCTCGACCTCGGGCGTGGTCTGGGCGATCGCCATGAAGGGCTCGGGAAATATCAGGATCAGCTCGCCCAGCAGGGTCAGGAAGAGGGCCAGCCAGGCGGCCTGGTGCAGCTGGTCGCCCGCCTCGGCCGGCCTGCCCGCGCCGAACAGCTGGCCGGCCAGCGGCGCCACCGCCATCACGACACCCATCAGGCCGACGAACACGGTCATGTAGACGGCCGAGCCCACCGCCAGCGCGGCCAGCTCGGTGGCCGAGTAGCGCGCCACCAGCATGGTGTCCACGGTGGAATAGGCCAGCACGGCCACCTGGCCGACAAAGACCGGCCAGGCCAGCGGCGCGAGGCGGCGCAGGCTGTCGAGATGCGATGCGGTCAAGACTTCCCGTCCTTGTCGTGCTTCGGTTCCAGCGCACGCTCGGCATAGCGGTTGAAGCGCCAGGCCGTGCCCTCCATGGTGATGCGGCGCCAGGTCTGGCGCTTCTCGGCCGGGCTCAGTACGGGCCAGTTCTGCACCTCGTCGAACGTGCGGCCGCAGCCCTTGCAGAGCTCGTCGCCCTGGCTCGTCGAGCAGATCGCGATGCAGGGCGCGTCGGGCGTGCTGTCGTACCAGGCCAGCCAGGCGTTCTTGGCCTTGGCGGGCATGCCGTCCTCGTCGCATTCCTGCTCGTGGTGGTAGACCATCAGCGCATAGACCTCGGCCAGCGCGCGCACCTCGGCACAGGCGCTGATACCGTCGGGCGAGGGGCGGCGCTCGCGCCACCAGTTGATGGCGGACTCGATGTCGGTGATGTGGATGCCGGCCATGCTCATCAGTAGCTGAGCCCCATCGCGGCACGCACCTCGCGCAGGGTCTTGCGCGCCACCGCGCGGGCGCGTTCGGTGCCGACCTCGACGATCCAGTGCACCTGCTTGGGGTTGGCCAGGTACACGTCGGCGCGTTCGCGCCACTCGGCCTGCTGGCGCTGGATGCTCTTGATCAGCGGCTGCTTGCAGTCCAGGCAGCCGATGCCGGCGCTGCGGCAGCCCTGGGCGGCCCAGTCCAAGGTGGCATCCTCGCTGTAGAGCTCGTGCAGCGGCCAGACCGGGCAGCGCTGCGGCTCGCCGGGGTCGCCGCGGCGCGCGCGCTGCGGGTCGGTGGGCATGGTGCGGATCTTCTCTTCCGTCACGGCCGGCTCCGCGCGCATTGCGATCGCATTGCCGTAGCTCTTGCTCATCTTGCGACCGTCCAGTCCGGCGACGCGGGCGGTCTCGGTCAGGAGGGTCTGCGGCTCGGGCAGCAGGGTCTCGCCATGGCCGTAGAGGTGGTTGAAGCGGCGCGCCACCTCGCGGGTCACCTCCACATGGGCGGCCTGATCCTCGCCCACCGGCACGGCCGCCGCCTTGTAGATCAGGATGTCGGCCGCCTGCAGCAGCGGATAGCCCAGCATGCCGTAGGTGGCGCTGTCCGGTGCGCGGGCCGCCAGATCCTTGAAGCTGGGAATGCGCTCCAGCCAGGACAGCGGCGTGTTCATCGCCAGCAGGGTGAACAGCTCGGCATGTTCGGGCATGCGGCTCTGGATGAAGAGCGTGGCGCGCTCGGGGTCGATGCCGGCGGCCAGCCAGTCCACCACCATGTCGTAGACATGGCGCTCCAGCGTGGCGCGGTCGGGTCGCTGGGTGGTCAGGGCATGCCAGTCGGCGACGAAGAAGAAGCAGTCGTGGCTGTCCTGCAGGCGCAGCCAGTTGCTCAGCGCGCCGTGATAGTGCCCCAGGTGCAGGGCGCCGGTGGGGCGCATGCCGGAAAGCACGCGGGGGCGGGGCGGGGTGGGGGCGGGGTTTGTCATGGTGTGCGGGCCGGGTCGAAGATTGTAGGCAGCTACACTGCCGGCCCATGAAAAGCATCGTGATTCTGGTCTCCGGCCGCGGCTCCAATATGGAGGCCATCGTCAAGGCCTGCGCGGCCGAGGGCTGGCCCGCCCGCATCGCCGCCGTGATCAGCAACCGCCCCGATGCGGCCGGCCTGGCCTTTGCCGCCTCGCACGGCATTGCCACCGCGGTGGTGGACCACAAGGCCTTCGGCCCCGGAGATATGGGCCGCGAAGCCTTTGACGCCGAGCTGCGGCGCGTGATTGACGACCATGCACCGGACCTGGTCGTGCTGGCCGGCTTCATGCGCATCCTGACGCCCGGCTTCACCGCCCATTACGCCGAGCGCATGCTGAACATCCATCCCTCGCTGCTGCCGGCCTTCACCGGGCTGCATACGCACCGTCGGGCGCTGGAGGAGGGCTGCCGGTTCGTCGGCGCCACCGTGCATTTCGTCACCGCCGACCTGGACCATGGCGCGATCGTGGCCCAGGCCGTGGCGCCGGTGCTGCCGGGCGACGACGAGGCGGCGCTGGCCGCGCGCGTGCTGAAGCTCGAGCATCGCATGTATCCGCGCGCGGTGCGCTGGTTCGTCGAGGGGCAACTGCGCGTCGAGGGCTCGCGCGTGCTACAGCTGGCCGGGGAATCGCAGAGCTTCAGCTGAGCAGGCCGGCCAGGATATTGATCGTCAGCGCCAGCACGCCGGTATTGAAGACGAAGGACAGCACGGCCTGTACCAGCACCAGGCGGCGGATCGGGCGGGCGCTGACCGCCACGTCCGAGGTCTGCGAGGTGGCGGCCAGGGTGACCGCGAAGTAGAAAAAGTCGCCATAGTCCGGCGCGCCCTCGTCGCCGGGGAACTCCAGGCCATGGGCGCCGCTGCGGCCGCGGTGGTAGAGGCTGGCATAGGCCAGCGCGAACTCCACCGGCAGCAACAGCCAGGAGCCGACCACGGTGGCGAGCGCCAGCAGCAGGTAGGGCCAGCCCTGTACCGCGTTCGGGCCCTGGCGCGCCTGGTTCAGCTCCAGCGCGATCGCGCCCAGGCTGGCCAGCGCGCCGCTGATCGCCAGCAGCAGGACCACGCCCATGCCCTCGGCCAGGGCCCGCGCATGCCCCTGCACCTGGCCGGGCACGGTGCGCCACATCATGCTCAGCACCAGGATCAGATAGGTCCAGACGCCGGCATTCCAGCCCAGCAGCAAGCGGGTCAGCCAGGGCAGGTCGGTGGGCCAGGCCAGCGCCAGCAGCGCGCCGGTGCCGACGCCGATCAGCAGGCGAGGGCGCCGGCGCAGTGGGTGCAGGGCCGGCATGGGGCTAGGGCAGCGGCGCGAAGCGCGGTTCGCCCGAAGGCAGGCGGCCGAAGAACATCGCATGCGGCCGCACCCACAGCTCCTGCGCGCCGTAGAGCGGGCGGTACAGCACCAGGGCCTCCAATGTCTCGCTGTGGCGCACGACACCCAGCAGCTCGTACTCGCCGCCCTTGTAGTGGCGGTAGCGTCCGGCGGGCGCGGGCGGCAGTTCGGGCAGGTCGGCGGTGTTCATCGCGAAGGGGTGAGGGAAGGGCTGAGGGCTGGGCTGGGATAATCGCGCCATGCATCCTAATGCCCTTCTTGATCTGAGCACCGAGCTGCTGCGCGCCGTGCTCAAGTTCGACGCGCCGGCCGACGGCGTCGTCTCCGCCTTCTTCCGCAAGCACAAGGCCCTCGGCCAGCGCGAGCGCCACACCCTGGCCGAAACCGTCTACACGGTGCTGCGCCAGCGCCTGCTGCTCCAGCATCTGGCCCAGTCGGGCAGCGGCCCGATGGAGCGCCGCCTGGCCGTCCTGGCCTGGCAGGGCAGCGACAGCTTTCTGCGCGGCGCCCTGAGCGCCCAGGAGCAGGACTGGCTGGCCCAGGTGAAGAATGTCGACCGCGCCAGCCTGGCGCCCCGGCTGCGCCACAACCTGCCGGACTGGCTGGCCGAGCCGCTGCAGGCGCGCCTGGGCGACGCGGGCTTCTGGGCCCTGGCCAACAGCATGAACGAGGGTGCACCGCTGGACCTGCGCGTGAATCCGCTGAAGGCCAAGCGCGAGGAGGTGCAGGCCGAGTTGAAAAAGGCCGGTGTCGAGGCCCTGACCACGCCTTATTCGCCCTGGGGGCTGCGGGTCGAGGGCAAGCCGGCGCTGAACAAGCTGGAGGTCTTCACCAGCGGCGCGGTCGAGGTGCAGGACGAGGGCAGCCAACTGCTGGCCCTGATGCTGGATGCCAAGCGTGGCGAGATGGTGGTGGATTTCTGCGCCGGTGCCGGCGGCAAGACCCTGGCCCTGGGTGCGGCGATGCGCAACACCGGCCGGCTCTATGCCTTCGACGTCTCAGGGCATCGGCTGGACAACCTCAAGCCGCGCCTGGCGCGCAGCGGGCTCTCGAACGTGCATCCGGCCCAGATCGCGCATGAACGGGACGAGCGCGTCAAGCGCCTGGCCGGCAAGATCGACCGCGTGCTGGTCGACGCACCCTGTTCCGGTCTGGGCACCTTGCGGCGCAACCCGGACTTGAAGTGGCGCCAGTCGCCGCAAGCTGTGCTGGAACTGCAGGCCAAGCAGCAGGCGATCCTGGACAGCGCGGCGCGGCTGCTGAAGCCGGGTGGTCGTCTGGTCTATGCCACCTGCAGCCTGCTGGAGGCCGAGAACGAGGGCATCGCCCGGGCCTTTGGCGAGGCCCACAAGGATTTCGTGGCGCTGGACGCGGCCGAGGTGCTGGAGAAGGCACATGTGTCGCGCGCCGGCGAACTGGTCGAGCAGGGTTTCGTGCGCCTGTGGCCGCAGACGCATCGCACCGACGGCTTCTTTGCCGCGGTGTGGGAGAAGAAGCAATAGCAGTTTTTTTTAACGAAATGCCAGGCGTGGTCTTGATCAAGCCCATGAAAAGGGCAAATCCCAGGGCTTTTGTCTCGGGCATTTAGGCCGAGTCCCCTACAATTGGGGAGTTTTGTGTTGTGCGCCCAACAGGCGCCGGGTAAGGAACGAATGGACTTTTTGACGACCGTACACGATGGCTTGGTGCAGTGGCTGGGCTTCGGCCTGCTGGATGCCAGCATCTGGCAAATCGTGGCCTACGCCCTGGTGGTGACGCATATCACCATTGCGGCCGTGACCATCTTCCTGCACCGCGCCCAGGCGCATCGTGCGCTGGACCTGGGGCCGATCCCCTCGCATTTCTTCCGCTTCTGGCTGTGGCTGACCACCGGCATGGTCACCAAGGAATGGGTGGCCATCCATCGCAAGCACCATGCCAAGTGCGAGACCGAGGATGACCCTCACAGCCCGCAGACCCGCGGCCTGAAGAAGGTGCTGCGCGAGGGAGCCGAGCTCTACCGTGCCGAAGCCAAGAACCAGGAGACCGTCTCCAAGTTCAGCCACGGCGTGCCGAACGACTGGATCGAGCGCAACCTCTACACCCGCTACAGCTGGCAGGGTGTGGGTCTGATGCTGATCATCAATATGGCGCTGTTCGGTGCCATCGGCGCCTCGATCTGGGCGCTGCAGATGGCCTGGATTCCCATTTGGGCGGCCGGCGTGGTCAATGGCATTGGCCATTTCTGGGGCTATCGCAACTTCGAGGCCCAGGACGCGTCGACCAATATCTCGCCCTGGGGCATCATCATCGGCGGCGAGGAGTTGCACAACAACCACCACACCTATCCGACCTCGGCCAAGTTCTCGGTCAAGCCCTATGAGTTCGATATCGGCTGGGGCTATATCCGCGCGATGGAGATGATCGGCTGGGCCAAGGTGCGCAAGACCGCCCCCAAGCTGCGCCAGGGCGACATCAAACCGGCCGACAAGGACACCTTGGAGGCCATCATCGCCAACCGCTACGAGGTGATGGCCCATTACGCCCGCGACCTGCGTCAGGCCTGCGCCTCCGAACTGATCAAGCTGAAGGCCCAGGGTGAGCAGCACAGCGCCAAGTGGGCGCAGTTCAAGCTGGCCAAGCGTTGGCTGCACCGTGACGCCGATCGCATCCCGGCCGCCTACCAGGCCGAGATCCAGGGGGCTCGCGCCGCCAGTCCGGTGCTGGACAAGCTGGTGACTATGCGCGAGGAGCTGCGCCAGCTCTGGACCCGCACCAATGTGTCGGCCGAACAGCTGGTGGGCGATCTGCAGGCCTGGTGCCACAAGGCCGAGGAGAGCGGCATTGCCGAGCTGCGTGCCTTCTCGATGCAGCTGCGCGCCGCACGAGCCTGATCGCGCAGGTTACGCTTCGGTAAAGGGCGCCGCTGGTCGGCGCCTTTTTCATGGCCGCTACCTATACTTGTTTTGAAGGCAAGTTGAAGAAATGGGGGTGTGCCATGCCGAGAAATCCAAAGCGAAGCCGCTGGCTGTTTGCCGGCGTGCTGCTGGGGGTGGTCACGCTGGTGCAGGCGGCGTCGTCCGAGATTCGTTTCATCGAGCCCGACAAGTTCATCGATGCCGGCGAGTCCAGGATCGAGCGCGAACGCACCTTGGGTCAGCTGGAGGCCTATATGCGCGAGCAGGCCGGGAAGCGGCTACCGGCTGCGCAGCGGCTGGTGATCGAGGTGCTGGACGTCGATCTGGCCGGGCGGATCGAACCCAAGGGGCGGCTGATGGAGCGCATCCGCATCGTCAAGGAGATCACCTGGCCGACTTTGACGCTGCGCTATGTGCTCAGCGAGGGTGGCAAGACGCTGCGCGAGGGTCAGGTGCGCCTGTCGGACATGAACTACCTGGGTGGGATCACGCAGCGCTACAACAGCGAGCCGCTGCGCTACGAGAAGCAGTTGCTGGACGACTGGTTCGCCGAGGAATTCGCGGCGCAAGTGGCAAGCAAGCCCTGATGGCCAGACCCGGAATGGGCGTAAAAGGAATGGGCATAAAAAAACCGCCAGATGAACTGGCGGTTTTTCTTTGGGTCGCAAGACCGGGCCGAATCACTTCAGCTTGATTTCCTTGAACAGGACATGCTTGCGGGCCTTGGGGTCGAACTTCATGAATTCCAGCTTTCCGGGCGTGGTCTTCTTGTTCTTGTTCGTGGTGTAGAAGAAACCGGTGCCGGCAGTCGATTCCAGCTTGATCTTCTCGCGTCCGCCTTTGGATGCCATGGTGGTGTTCCTTTATTCCTAGTGGACGATTACAGCTCGCCCTTGGCGCGCAGGTCGGCGACGACTTGCTCGATGCCGACCTTGTCGATCAAACGCAGAGCGGCATTGCTGATGCGCAGGCGCACCCAGCGGTTCTCGGTTTCCAGCCAGAAGCGGCGGTACTGCAGGTTCGGCAGGAAACGACGCTTGGTTTTGTTGTTGGCATGGGAAACATTGTTTCCGACCATGGGCTTCTTGCCCGTGACTTGACAGACGCGTGCCATGACGCTTCTCCGGTTCGATTCTTCTATCCAGCTACCCGCAAGTCTGTTGCGGGTGGCCACATGACCGCTCAATGCCTGCTAAACCGATCGTCAATCGGGCCCTACAAGAACAAGACTCGGGGGCTCAATCGGCGCTCGGGGCGATCCATCCGGCAGGCAAGCCCGCAAGTATAGCGAAAATCACGCCGCCTGCCAAATCAGCCGTTCTCCTGCTCCAGGAAGCGCTGGGCATCCAGCGCGGCCATGCAGCCGGTGCCGGCGCTGGTGATGGCCTGGCGATAGACATGGTCCTGCACATCGCCGGCGGCGAACACGCCGGGCACGCTGGTCATCGTGGCGAAGCCGTTCAGCCCGCTCTTGGTGATGATGTAATCGTCCTTCATCTCCAACTGGCCCTTGAAGATGCCGGTGTTGGGCTGGTGGCCGATGGCGATGAAGCAGCCCTGCAACTTCAGCTCCTTGGCCGCGCCGTCGCTCGTGCTCTTGATGCGCACACCGGTGACGCCGCTCTGATCGCCCAGCACCTCGTCCAGGGTGTGGAACAGGTGCAACTCGATCTTGCCGGCCTTGACCTTGTCCATCAGCTTGTCGACCAGGATGGGCTCGGCGCGGAACTTGTCGCGGCGATGCACCATATGCACCTTGCTGGCGATATTGGAGAGGTACAGCGCGTCCTCCACCGCCGTGTTGCCGCCGCCCACCACGCAGACCTCCTGTTCGCGGTAGAAGAAGCCATCGCAGGTGGCGCAACCACTGACCCCGCGGCCCATGAAGCTCTCCTCCGAGGCCAGGCCCAGGTACTTGGCCGAGGCACCGGTGGCGATGATCAGGGCATCGCAGGTGTAGCTGCCGCTGTCGCCCTTGAGCGTGAACGGGCGCTTGGAGAAGTCGACCTCATTGATATGGTCGTAGACGAGCTGGGTGTTGAAGCGCTCGGCATGCTCCTGAAAGCGCTGCATCAACTCGGGACCCTGCACCCCCATCACGTCGGCCGGCCAATTGTCCACGTCGGTCGTGGTCATCAGCTGGCCGCCCTGGGCCATGCCGGTCAGCAGCGTGGGCTTCAGATTGGCGCGTGCGGCATAGATGGCGGCGGTGTAGCCGGCCGGGCCGGAGCCCAGGATCAGCAGAGAATGGTGTTGGGTGGGTTGGCTCATAAGCGGTAACTGGGGTTGCGCACGCAATACACAAGAAGCACAAGAGGCGGGAAGCCGTGCTTATACGGCCTAGACCCTATGGAGTTGCGTGATCTAGTTGGCACAATAGCCGCGATTCTAGGCAGCCCGGCGCACGCCCGCCTGACGCCCTGAAAACAAGCACAAACCGAATACTGCCAATCAGAGGAGTTAGTTCATGGCCATGCTGTCCAATCTGGACCTGATCCGCAGGGTGCCCTTGTTCTCCCTGTTGACCACCGACCAGGCGCAGTCCATCGCGGACAGTGTGATCAAGCGCCGCTTCAAGCGCGGCGAGCTGATCGTCGAACAGGGCACCAAGTCGAACGCCCTGTTCATCCTGCTGAACGGACGCGCCCGGGTGCTGACCGCCGACACGCGCGGCCGCGAGGTCATCCTGGCGGTGCTGCAGCCGGGTGACTATGTCGGCGAGATGAGCCTGATCGACAACGAGCCGCATTCGGCGACGGTGCGCGCCGAGGTGCAGACCGACATGCTGGTGCTGGGCCGCAGCGAGTTCGCACGCTGCCTGCCGGAGAGCAGCAGCCTGTCCTATGCCATCCTGCGCGGTCTGGTGGCGCGGCTGCGCAATGCCGACCGCCAGATCGAATCGCTGGCCCTGCTGGATGTCTACGGCCGCGTGGCGCGCACTCTGCTGGACATGGCCGAGGACGAGAAGGGGCTGAAGATCATCCGCGGCAAGGTCTCGCGCCAGGACATGGCCAAGGTGGTCGGCGCCTCGCGCGAAATGGTAAGCCGGGTCATGAAGGACCTGGAGGACAAGGGCGTGATCGAGACCCTGGAGAACGGCTCGGTCGTGATCAAGGAACGTTTGCAACACGACTGATCCCGGTCGCAGAATGGGTGCACTCCCCCGGGAGCGCGCCATGAGCACCGTCGCCGAAACCGCCCCGCGCCGCTGGTCCGAACTGCCCGGACCCGCCGGTCTGCCCGTGCTGGGGCAGCTGCTGCAGATCGAGCTGCCACGGCTGCATCGGCAACTGGAGGACTGGGCCCACGAGCACGGTCCGCTGTATCGGCTACGCCTGGGTTCGCGGCGGATCGTGGTGGTGGCCGACCATGAGCTGATCGCCGCAATGCTGCGCGACCGCCCCGAAGGCTGGCGCCGGCCGCGCAACATGGCCGACGCGATCGCCGAGATGGGCTCCGGCGGCGTGTTTTCCGCCGAGGGCGACAGCTGGCGCAGCCAGCGCAAGCTGGTGATGGCGGCCCTCGATCCCGGCCATCTGAAGCGCTTCTTCCCGACCCTGCGCAGCGTCACCGAGCGGCTGGACCATTGCCTGGGCACGGCCGCCGACACCGATGCGACCCTGGATCTGCAGCGCCTGCTGATGCGCTACACGGTCGACGTCACCGCCGGCCTGGCTCTGGGCATCGACATCGACACCCTGGGCCATCCCGAGCATCCGCTGCAGGGGCATCTGGACAAGGTGTTTCCGATGCTGATGCGGCGCATCAACATGCCGTTCCCCTACTGGCGCTACCTGCGCCTGCCCTCGGACCGTGCCTTCGATCGTCATCTGGTCGAGATCCGGCGCGAGATCCTCGGCTTCATCGAGCAGGCGCGCGAACGCATGCGGGCCCGGCCGGCCTTGCAGGCGCAGCCGGAAAACCTGCTGGAAGCCCTGCTGGCCGCGCGCGACGAGCAGGGCGGGGCGCTGGATCCGACCACGCTCTACGGCAATGTGATCACGATGCTGCTGGCCGGCGAGGACACCACGGCCAACACCCTGGCCTGGGCGCTTTACCACCTGAAACAAAATCCCGAGAGCTGGCGTGCCCTGGTGACCGAGGTCGACGCGGCCCTGGGCGAGGCGCGCCTGCTGGAGGCCTTCGAGCAGGCCCGCCACCTGCCCTTTGTCGAGGCCTGCATCAACGAGACCATGCGGCTGCGTCCGGTGGCGCCGCTGATATTTCTGGAAAGCCGGCATGCCACCCGGCTCGGCGATGTGGCCTTGGCGAGCGACGATATCGTGATCTGCCTGATGCGGCCGGACGCCCTCGACACCGCGCGCCAGGCCGATGCGCGGCAGTTCCGGCCGCAGCGCTGGCTGGAGGACAGTCGGCATGAGCTGCTGAAGGCCTCGATGCCCTTCGGTGCCGGGCCACGCCTGTGTCCGGGGCGCTACCTGGCCCTGCTGGAGATGAAGATGGTGCTGGCCCTGTTGGCGCGCGGCTACGAACTGGCGCAGGTGGCCTGCGCCGACGGGCGTACGCCGGCCGAATGCCTGGCCTTCACGATGTTTCCGGTGGGCCTGCAACTGCGCCTGCGTCACCGGCATTGAGCGACGGAGCCGGCCCAATCCTGCGCCACAATGGCGCCATGAGTTTTCCCCTGGGATCCCTGCTGGGCGGCCAAGACGGCCAAGCCAGTCAAGAGGCCGGCGCCAGCGCCAAGACCTATCAACGTCCATCGAAGCGAAAGCCCGCCGTGCCCGTGCCGGCGAGCACCGCGCGTTCGCCGCTGTGGCTGATCGCCGGCGGCCTGCTGTGGGGCCTGACCCTGCTGGCCCTGCTGAGCCATGACAAGGCCGATGCGGCGTTCTCCATCTCCGGCAGCCGCGAGCTGTCCGCCAACTGGGTGGGCGCCTTGGGGGCCTGGGTGTCCGACCTGCTGCTGTTTGCCTTCGGCTATTCCAGCTGGTGGCTGATGCTGGCGGGTCTGCGTTCCTGGCTGGGCGCGCTGGCCGAGCGGCTGCGTGCCGGGGGGCAGGCGCCCGCCATGTCCTGGCGGGCCCGCGGCCTGTTCTGGGGCGGTTTGCTGATGCTGATGTGTGCGAGTTGCGCCCTCGAGTGGTCGCGGCTCTATGCCTGGGAAACCCATCTGCCCGGCCACGCCGGCGGCGTGCTGGGCTACACCTTGGGGCCCTGGGGCATGAAGGCGCTGGGTTTTGCCGGCTCGGGCGTGGTGTGGATCGCGGCGCTGCTGGCCGGGGTCTCGCTGGCGCTGCGCTTTTCCTGGATGAGCCTGGCCGAGTCGCTGGGCGCGCGACTGGAGCGCCTGCGCGAGCGCAGCCAGGAACGCCGCGAGATCAAGGAAGACCAGAAGGCCGGCCAGCAGGCCCAGCGCGAGCGCGAGCAGGTGGTCGAGGTCGAGCGCCATGTGGTGGAGGAGCACCTTCCCATCGTGATCGAGGCGCCGGTGGTCGAGGTGCCCAAATCCACCCGTGTCGCCAAGGAGCGCCAGAAGCCGCTGTTCACCGAGCTGTCCGACACCAAGCTGCCCCAGGTGGACCTGCTGGATGCCGCGCCGGTGCGCATCGAGTCGGTCACGCCCGAGTCGCTGGAAATGACCAGCCGCATGATCGAGAAGAAGCTGAAGGATTTCGGCGTCGAGGTGCGCGTCGTCGCGGCCTCGCCGGGCCCGGTGATCACGCGTTACGAGATCGAGCCGGCCACCGGCGTCAAGGGTTCGCAGATCGTGAACCTGGCCAAGGACCTGGCGCGGAGCTTGAGCCTGGTGTCGATCCGCGTGGTCGAGACCATTCCTGGCAAGAACTACATGGCGCTGGAACTGCCGAATGCGCGGCGCCAGACCATTCGTCTGTCGGAGATCCTCGGTTCCCAGGTCTATGCCGACGCACCCTCGCTGCTGACGATGGCGCTGGGCAAGGACATCATCGGCGCGCCGCTGGTGGCCGACCTGGCCAAGATGCCGCATTGCCTGGTGGCCGGCACCACCGGCTCGGGCAAATCGGTCGGCATCAACGCGATGATCCTGAGCCTGCTCTACAAGGCCGAGGCGCGTGATGTGCGCCTGATCATGATCGACCCGAAGATGCTGGAAATGAGCGTCTACGAGGGCATCCCGCATTTGCTGGCCCCGGTCGTCACCGACATGAAGCAGGCCGGCAACGCGCTGAACTGGTGCGTCGGCGAGATGGAACGCCGCTACAAGCTGATGTCCAAGATGGGCGTTCGCAACCTGGCCGGCTACAACAAGAAGATCGACGAGGCCGGCGAGCGCGGCGAGAAGATCGGCAACCCCTTCAGCCTGACGCCCGAGGAGCCGGAGCCGCTGGAGCGCCTGCCGCATATCGTCGTCGTGATCGACGAACTGGCCGATCTGATGATGGTGGTCGGCAAGAAGATCGAGGAGCTGATCGCCCGTCTGGCGCAGAAGGCTCGGGCCGCCGGCATCCACCTGATTCTGGCGACGCAGCGCCCCTCGGTCGACGTGATCACCGGCCTGATCAAGGCCAACATCCCGACGCGCCTCTCGTTCCAGGTCAGCTCCAAGATCGACAGCCGCACCATCCTCGACCAGATGGGCGCCGAGGCACTCTTGGGCATGGGCGACATGCTCTACATGGCTTCGGGCACCGGCCTGCCGGTGCGTGTGCACGGCGCGTTCGTCAGCGACGAGGAGGTGCACCGCGTCGTCGAGTACCTGAAGGCGCAGGGTGGCGAGCCCAATTACATCGAGGGCATCCTGGAGGGCGGCGTGCTGGAAGGCGAGGGCGGCAATGGCGAGGCGCCGGCTCCGGGCGAGTCCAATGGCGAGGCCGACCCGATGTACGACCAGGCCGTGGCCATCGTGCTGCAGCACCGCCGCGCCTCGATCTCGCTGGTGCAGCGCCATCTGCGCATCGGCTACAACCGTGCGGCGCGCCTGCTGGAGCAGATGGAGAAATCCGGCCTGGTCGGCGCGATGAACACCAACGGCAGCCGCGACCTCATCATCCCCAAGCGCGACGAATGAAAAAGCTCCTTGCCTCCTTTGTGATCGCCTGCAGCGCGGCGGCCCATGCCGACGCGGTGCAGACCCTGAAGGACTTCAGCCGCGAGGTGAGGAGCGGCAAGGCCGAGTTCACGCAGACCGTCACCTCGCCGGACGGCGCGCGCAAGAAGACCTCCTCGGGGACCTTCGAGTTCCAGCGGCCCAACCAGTTCCGCTTCGCCTATGCCAAGCCCTTCGAACAGCTGATCGTCGGCGATGGCCAGAAGGTCTGGATCTACGACCCCGACCTGAAGCAGGCCAGTTCGCGCCGCATGAGCCAGGCCTTGGGTGCCACGCCGGCGGCGCTGCTGGCCGGCGCGAATCTGGAAAAAGACTTCGAGCTGAAGAGCCAGCCCTCGGCGCAAGGCCTGGACTGGGTGCAGGCCATGCCGCGCCAGGCCGACAGCGGCCTGCAAAGCCTCAAGATCGGCTTCAAGGGCAAGGAGCTGGCCGCCATCGAGGTGGTGGACGGGTTCGGCCAGCGCTCGCTGCTGCAGTTCAGCGGCGTCGCGGCCAATGCCGCGGTGGCGGCGGAGCGCTTCCGTTTCGTGCTGCCACCGGGCGCGGACCTGATCGAGCAATAGGGGCGGCCCAGGCCTGGGACTTGGATGCCGCACAACGTCAGCCTGATCTCCACCATCGCCGCCGGCTTCGGCCTGGCCATCATCCTCGGCTTCCTGGTGTCGCGGCTGAAGATGCCGCCCCTCGTCGGCTACCTGCTGGCCGGCATCGCGATCGGACCCGCCACGCCCGGCTTTGTTGCCGACCTCGACCTGGCCGGCCAGCTGGCCGAGATCGGCGTGATGCTGCTGATGTTCGGCGTCGGCCTGCATTTCTCGCTGAAGGACCTGCTGGCGGTCAAACGCATCGCCGTGCCGGGGGCCATCGTGCAGATCATCGTGGCCACCGCGATGGGCTTCGGCCTGGCACGCTGGTGGGGCTGGGGGCCTGGCGCGGCCCTGGTGTTCGGCCTGGCGCTGTCGGTGGCCAGCACCGTGGTGCTGCTGCGCGCGCTGGAGGCGCGGCAACAGCTGGAGACGGCCAACGGCGGCATCGCGGTGGGCTGGCTGGTGGTGGAAGACCTGGTGATGGTGCTGGTGCTGGTGCTGCTGCCGCCGCTGGCCGGGCTGCTGGAGCCGGCCGCGGCCACGCCCGCCCATGCAGCGGCGCAGGGCGGCGCGGGCCTGCTGGTCACCGTGGGCTGGACCCTGGCCAAGGTGACGGCCTTCATCGCGCTGATGCTGGTGGTGGGGCGACGGGTGTTCCCGCGCCTGCTGTTCGCGGTGGCCGGCACCGGCTCGCGCGAGTTGTTCACCCTGTGCGTGGTGGCGGTGGCGGTGGGCGTGGCCTATGGCTCGGCGGCGCTGTTCGATGTGTCCTTCGCGCTGGGCGCCTTCTTCGCCGGCATGATGATGCGCGAGTCGGAGTACAGCCACCGCGCGGCCGACGAGTCGCTGCCCTTGCGCGACGCCTTCTCGGTGCTGTTCTTCGTCTCGGTGGGCATGCTGTTCGACCCCCAGGTGCTCGTGCAGCAGCCGCTCAAGGTGCTGGGCGTGGTGGTCATCATCATGGTCGGCAAGACCCTGGCCGCGATGGCCCTGGTGCTGGCGCTGCGCTATCCGCTCAACACGGCGCTGATCGTCGGCGCCAGCCTGGCGCAGATCGGCGAGTTTTCCTTCATCCTGGCCGGTCTGGGCAAGGCGCTAGGGCTGCTGCCGGCCGAGGGTCAGAGCCTGATCCTGGCCGGAGCGCTGATCTCGATCGCGCTGAACTCGCTGCTGTTCGCGGCGGTGGAGCCGGCCAAGGCCTGGATCCTGCGCAAGTCCGCCTGGGCCCGCAAGATGGAGCTGCGCGACGACCCGCTGGCCGAGCTGCCGGCCAGCACCGACGAGGCCAAGCTCAGCGGCCAGGTGGTGCTGGTGGGCTATGGCCGGGTCGGCCGGCAGATTGCCGAGACCCTGCTGGCCCAGGGCGTGCATCTGGTGGTGGCCGAGCAGCAGCGCGAGCTGGTCGAGGACCTGCGCGAGCGCGGCGTGGCCGCGGTCAGCGGCGATGCCGCCGATCCCGCGGTGCTGATCCAGGCGCATGTCGCGCGCGCCGCGCTGCTGGTGGTCAGCGGCGGCGACAGCCTGCAGGCGCGCCAGATGGTGGAGACCGCGCGCCAGCTCAATCCCGCGGTGCGCGTGCTGCTGCGCGCCCGCGGCGAGGACGAGGCCCGCCTGCTGCGCGAGGCCCGGCTCGGCGAGGTGTTCCTGGCCGAGCAATGCCTGGCCGATGCCCTGAGCCAGCGCGCGCTGGAGGCGATGCGGCAGCGGGCGGCCTGAGACAATCCGGAGCATGTCCTCCTCCGAATCGCTGTTCCCCGATCTCGAGTCCGTGCCGTCCGCCGGCCTGTCCGCGGCCGGCGCCCATGCACCGCTGGCCGAGGTCCTGCGGCCGAAGACGCTCGACGCGGTCATCGGCCAGACCCATCTGCTCGGCGAAGGCAAGCCGCTGCGTCTGGCCTTCCGGTCCGGCAAGCCCCATTCGATGATCTTCTGGGGGCCGCCCGGCGTCGGCAAGACCACGCTGGCGCGCCTCACCGCCGATGCCTTCGATTGCGAGTTCATCGCCCTGTCCGCGGTGTTCTCCGGCGTCAAGGACATCCGCGCGGCGATGGAGCAGGCCCAGGCCTATCTCTCGCGGGGCAAGCACACCATCCTCTTCGTCGACGAGATCCACCGCTTCAACAAGTCGCAGCAGGACGCGCTGCTGCCCCATGTCGAGTCGGGGCTGTTCACCTTCATCGGCGCGACGACCGAGAACCCCTCGTTCGAGGTCAATTCGGCCCTGCTGTCGCGCGCCCAGGTCTATGTGCTGAAGTCGCTGAACGAGGAGGAACTGCGCCAGTTGCTGAAGCGCGCACAGGAGAAGGCGCTGGCGCATCTTCGCTTCGACGACAAGGCGGTCGACACCATCGTCGGCTATGCCGACGGCGATGCGCGCCGCTTCCTGAACCTGCTGGAGCAGTGCAGCACCGCGGCCGGCGCCGCCGGCACCGCTGGCATCACGCAGATCGACGCGGACTTCATCACCAACGCGCTGAGCCTCAATGCGCGGCGTTTCGACAAGGGCGGCGACAACTTCTACGACCAGATCTCGGCCCTGCACAAATCGGTGCGCGGCTCCAGCCCGGACGGCGCGCTTTACTGGCTCAGCCGCATGCTGGACGGCGGCGCGGATCCGCGCTACCTGGCACGGCGCATTGTGCGCATGGCCTGGGAGGACATCGGCCTGGCCGATCCGCGCGCGCTGCAGATCGCCAACGACGCGGCGTTGACCTTCGAGCGCCTGGGCAGCCCCGAGGGCGAGCTGGCGCTGGGCCAGGCGGTCATCTACCTGGCCGTCGCGGCCAAGAGCAATGCCGGCTACAACGCCTACAACGCCGCGCGCGCCTTTGTGAAGCAGGATGGCAGCCGCGAGGTGCCGGTGCATTTGCGCAATGCGCCGACCCGGCTGATGAAGGAGCTGGGCTACGGGCATGAGTACCGCTACGCGCATGACGAGCCCCATGCCTATGCCGCCGGCGAGAGCTATCTGCCCGAGGGCATGCCCGAGCCCGGCTGGTATGCGCCGGTGCCGCGCGGCCTGGAGAGCAAGATCGCCGAGAAGCTGGCCTTCCTGCGCCGCCTCGATGAAGAGGCCGGTAAGCCCTGAACGAGGTACGGGAAAGCACGGGGCGGGGGTGCGAATCGCGCACTTCTACAATGCCCCGCAGCCTGCAGGAACTGATGGCCGAAGCGGAGCCCGCCGACTAGACGGTGGGTTTTTTTTTGGGCCGCTGCTTCCCTGGCGTCAACACTGGAGCGGCGGCTATGGAAATCTTTTTCCAGCAAATCATCAATGGCTTGGTGCTGGGCAGCATGTATGCGCTGGTGGCGCTGGGGTAC